>CAZNBG010000298.1:0-4402 GCA_964570915.1 uncultured Nitrospira sp.
GTTGAAGTTCGGGACGAAGCGATTGAAAGACTGAAGAGGCCGGAGGAGCACCCGAGGGAACGAAATATCAAAATCGTGTTCCATCAATTGGAATACACAGAAGTCCGGAAGATGTTTTTGGAAAACCGATCGCGCGCCGATGGGCGTGGCCCTGCCGATATTCGGCCGATCAGCTGTGAGGTGGGCGCCCTGCCGCGTGCTCATGGTTCGGCGATCTTTACCCGAGGCGAAACGCAGAGCTTGGCGGTCGTGACGTTGGGGACGACTGACGATGAGCAGCGTATTGATGCCTTGGAAGGGGAGTACACCCGCACATTCATGCTGCATTACAACTTTCCACCCTTCAGTGTCGGTGAAGCGCGGCCGCTACGTTCGCCGGGTAGACGTGAAGTTGGGCACGGAGCATTGGCTGAACGGGCATTGAAACCCGTCATTCCGAACAAAGATGTGTTCCCATACACGTTACGGATTGTTTCTGAGATTCTGGAGTCAAATGGATCATCCTCGATGGCGACGGTGTGCGGCGGCACGCTGGCCATGATGGATGCCGGCGTTCCTATCAAGGAGCCGGTCGCCGGCATTGCCATGGGGTTGATCAAGGAAGGCAACGACGTCATCATTTTGTCGGACATCCTCGGTCTCGAGGATCATTTAGGCGATATGGACTTCAAGGTCTGCGGAACGAAGAACGGAGTCACGGCGTTGCAAATGGACATCAAGATCGGAGGTATTACCACCGCGTTGATGCAACAGGCGTTGGAGCAAGCCCGTTCGGGACGTCTCCACATTCTCAGCCACATGGCGAAAGCGCTCGCCGGTCCTCGCACCGACCTATCGCCGTTTGCTCCGCGCATCTATACGATGAAGGTCAAGCAGGATAAGATCCGAGACATCATCGGTCAGGGTGGCAAAACGATTCGCGGCATTCAATCCGATTGCGGAGTGAAGATTAGCGTTGAGGATACTGGCATGGTGACCATTGCCTCTGCGGACGGAGCGTCACTACAAAAGGCGAAAGACATCATCAACCGCTTGACTGAGGAAGTCGAAGTCGGGAAAGTCTATCTGGGTACGGTGAGAAAGATTATGGACTTCGGCGCATTTGTCGAGGTGTTGCCGGGCACGGATGGGTTGGTCCACATCTCGCAACTGGCGCATCACCGCGTGAAAGCCGTGTCTGACGAGGTCGCCGAAGGCGATCAAATTCTCGTGAAAGTGCTGGAAATCGATAAGCAGGGTAAGATCAGGCTCAGTCGAAAAGAAACCATGCCCGCAGCAGGAAGCAGCCCCAAAGATTCATCGAGCGAATAACACTTGTACCGCAAACTCATTCTCGATAACGGAATTCGCTTGGTCACCGAGCGTATTCCGACACTCAAATCCGTGACGGTTGGTATCTGGGTGAATGCGGGCTCTCGTGACGAGGGCCCCGCAGAGGCCGGGTACTCGCACTTCATCGAACACATGTTTTTTAAGGGGACGACCGCCCGCTCGGCGACGGACATCTCTCGCGAAATAGACGCGCTGGGAGGGGAAATGAACGCGTTCACCACGCGCGAAACGACGACATTCTATGTCAAGGTGTTGGATCAACACTTGCCCAAAGCGCTGAATCTTCTTTCGGATCTATTTCTCCGGTCCCGGCTCGGGAAAAAAGAAATTGAGAAAGAAAAGCAAGTGGTGCTCGAAGAGATTCGCATGGTCCAGGACGACCCCGAGGATTTGGTTCAGGAGCTTCATACCAAGTTAGTGATGGGACGACATCCCCTCAGCCGCCCGATCCTCGGGCGGGAATCGACGATCGCCCACATCGGGCGGCAGAATCTCCTTGAATATATCAATATGCACTACCGTTCCGAAGAGATCGTACTCGCGGTAGCCGGGAATTTCGATCAACCGCAACTCGAAAAAACCATGGTGCGCACTTTTGGGGGCTATCGTCATTCACCCCATGTTGTCCCTCGCAGACGTTGGCCTCCGGAACTGTGTGACGGCGTGACACTGAGACAAAAACCGTTGGAGCAGGTACACCTCTGCATGGGACTCAAGGGTGTTGCTGCCGGTCATAAGGATCGGTATGCGGTCTATGCGTTGAATAGTGTGCTGGGCGGGAGTGTCAGTTCTCGACTGTTTCAAGAGGTCCGAGAAAAACGCGGCTTGTCTTATTCGATCTACTCATTTTTGTCAGGCTATTCCGACGGCGGGACGATTACGGTGTATGCCGGAACTCAAGCACGGGAAGTTGAACGGGTCCTCGATCTGGTCCGCCGCGAAGTCCGGAAACTGAGTAGACAGGGAATCGATCGCGGTGAATTGAAACGGACAAAGGATCAAATGAAAGGTGGCCTCATGCTGAGCTTGGAAAGCTCGCATAGCCGCATGAACAAGCTTGCCAAGGATGAACTGATTGCTGGCGCTCATACGACCTTGGAGCATATGATTCAAGCAATCGATGCAGTCACGGAAGAACAAGTCTGTCGAGTTGCCCGGGACTTATTCATTCCGGAACGCATGGCGTTGACAGCCTTGGGCCCGCTCTCTTCGCGGCAAGTGAGTGGACTGAGCACGGGAATTTCTTAGCGGCTCCTATGTTGATATCATATTCAACTCACCGTCATTCGTCTAACAAGTTGTTTTTTAAGTATATTTGAGACGCA
Source organism: uncultured Nitrospira sp. (assembly GCA_964570915.1). Classification (GTDB taxonomy): domain Bacteria; phylum Nitrospirota; class Nitrospiria; order Nitrospirales; family Nitrospiraceae; genus Nitrospira_D. The sequence continues at coordinate 2,658 of CAZNBG010000298.1, forward strand.
ATGGTTGCCGATTCAAATCCACCAAACATTCCCTTGACAGGACATCGAAGTTTGAGTACCGTTCGGGTACCATTGTCCCGGTTTCGTGTTCAATTTTCGCAAATAAGTAATGTTTTCCAAGAGGAATAAGCTTTTTGAAGATTACGCTCCGTGACAGCTATTTGGTTACGAAAGGTGTCTTCTATTAGGACTATCGGGTTCAATTTGAGAAGGAGGGACTAGGTATGAAGAGGGCTGTCGTTCTAGCTGCCGTGGTAGTTTTTTCTGGATTCGGCTTGCTAGCGGCCGAGTTTTCATTCGCTGACGGTGGTATCGAAAAGCTAGGCATCGCTGACGCCGTCGTCGGTGGGAAACCGCTGAAATCTGAGGCCGCGGCCAAAACGTTGCAAGGCCGTGTCTGGTCGCAGTGGGCAGATAACCCAGATGGAGAACTCTTGTTCGGGATTCAATATTGGAATACGGGAGAGCCGGGCTCCGGCATGCCTGGGGGTCGGTCTTCAACCATGCTCGATGTGAAGCCTCCTGATCCCTTGTTCAGTTGTTGCGCATGGGGTTTCTCCGGAGGGAGTGAAAAGAATTCAACCTATTCAGGTTGGTACCATGCAGCGACCACGGTTCGCCTTGCAGTTAAGGATAAGACCCTCATGGATAAGATCATTAAAGCCTCCCAAGAATTGGTCGCTATGGAGGTCACGCTGGATGGAAGAACCATTACTGACTTCAAGGTGCTGAAGGCGGACTAGCCACCCCTGAGTTTTGAAAGATCTTGTTAAGGAGGACGCGATTATGATGTTGCAGAAGCAAGGTGGAGCCATTCTGGCAGCCGTTGCGTTGGTAGTCGGTATGGTGTCGACCGCCTCGGCCATCGAGTCATTTCAAGAACGATTTGAGTGGGGCGACATGAGTAAACCGACGACCATTCAAGGTCGGGTGATCGTGCTCGATCCATACGATGAAGCCGCGTGGATCAACGTTGCCGTTTTTGGCGGCAACGCCGAGAGCGGGTTGTACTGGCAAAGAGTTCATCCTGGGAAGACTCTGAAGTTCTATGCCGATAAGTCTGCCTGGCAAGAGCTGAAGAAGATGGGCCGGACTCATGCTGGACCGGCGGCGGCAAAAGAAGTCCCTCCGGGCAGCACGACGGATCTGATCGAATTTGTCGTGACCGAGACCGAGCAGAATCATCGAGTGATTTCGTCGGTCAAGAAGATTCCTGAGGTGGCTGGCACCATGGGCAAGCCATTGAGCATGTCCGCGCTTCGACTCAAGGAATGCGCTGGGAAAAACGAATTTGAATCAGGCTGCTCCAAGGCGAAGACAGGCCTCAACACCTCTCCGGTCACACCGGATGGGAGCAATGTCGGTATGCAATACGATGTGATGCTTCCTGGTGGGAAAACGGTGGGTGGCTTGATTCCATGGACTGCGCAGTATAATCAGGCACACTAAAAGACCATTCTAGACTGATGGCCAAGGGCGGTGTTCCTGAATGGAACACCGCCCTTTTATTTTCCACTAGTGGGTCATTGAAGATTATTGATCGGATGAATGGCTGCTTTCAGGTCTCACCATCCGCTGTAGCTCGGCAAGTCGATTCAGTGCATCGAGCGGTGTCATTGAAAAGAGGTCAATTTGCTTGACCTCGTCAATAGCGGGATGTCGTTGGGAGAACGGCCGGGGTGCACGGGGAGGTGTCTCCGGAACCCGCACCGGACCAGAGGACTCCGGCCGTGTCTTCACACCTC
>CAZNBG010000299.1:0-4372 GCA_964570915.1 uncultured Nitrospira sp.
GCCATACCCCGTCTCGCCGATGATGCAGTAGGGAGTGCCTTCACTCACTTCCACCCAGTTGCCCTGGGGGTAGATGAGAAAGAGCTTGTGCGTGTGGTCGCTTTCCAGCTGTCCGCCAACCAGCGCGTGGAGGTCGAAGATCAACCCGGCCTTATCGAGCGCGGCCTTATCCTCCTCGGCCACACGGCGAATCTGAGCCGCAAACACGTTGACGGCTTTGAATAGTTTATCGAAGGTCTGATCACTATCTCCAATCGCCTCGTCGAAATAGGTGACGGCCTTGTCGCTACCGGAACGACGCCCCGATGTCATGAGAAACATCGAATGTCGTCCGTGTTGAGGGATGGACACTTTCCGCGCCATGATACATTCGGCGCCGGTCGTGACCCGCGTGTCGGCGATGCCCACGAGCCCCTCTTCTACTTTCATCCCTAGACAAAAGGTCATTGTGCCTCCGCGCCGGTGATTGTACTGTGGATGGGGCGAGGGGCGAAGAAGGTTTCAAAAATAGCGTCCCCCACGCGATTGAGCTGTGCTTGAAAGTGATCCAAGAATTCGTGCAGGCCGCTGGCTAGGCAATCCTCCAGATCGCCAAAGTCCAATTCGGCGCGCAGCCGTCCAAGCCGTTTCTCGGCTTGGTTCTGATAGGACCCGTGGTCGGACCCGGAGATGGCATGCAGCGAATCTTCGCTCTTGATGAGACAGTACCGAATGGCTCGTGGGAAGGTGGAATCCAGAATCAGAAACGCCGTGACGTCGTCCGGAGCAATGCGACCAAAGCGCCTGTAATACATCTCGAGAGCGCTGGCGGATTTCAGCAATGCGGACCACTGGATGATATCGAATGGCGTTCCCACCTCAGCGATCGTCGGCAGCAACATGAAATATTTCACGTCCAGGATGCGCGAAGTCTTGTCTGCTCGTTCCAGCAGACGACCGAGTCTGGCAAAATGCCAGCCTTCCCCATGCGACATGGTGGCATCGGTAATGCCCAGAAAGAGGTGGCTGTTGGCTTTCACGTCTGCCAAAAACGTGTGGAGATTCTGGCTGGACAAGCCTTTCGAGGCAGCGGCTCTCACCATGAGGTAAAACCGGTTGACTTGCTCCCACATGTCGGTGGAGATAACCTCTCTGACCGATCGAGCGTTTTCCCGCGCGGCGAGGAGGCACGACAGAATCGAATTAGAATTGTCTGCATCCGCCAAGAGAAACTGAATCACGCCTTCTTTCGTGGCCTTTCCATAGCGACCGGTAAAAATCTCATGATCTCCCGTGGTGGCCACCAAGGGCTCCCACTGCTCGGTGGTGCCTCGGGGAAGATCGAGGGAGAGGTTCAAGTTCACCTCGATGAAACGGGCATAATTCTCAGCCCGTTCGACATATCGGTTCAACCAGTAGATAGAACTCGCGACTCGGCTCAACATCGAGGGCCCCACTCCCGGTGACTGGCCGTTCCGGGTGTCGACAGCGTCATTGGACGAGCACCTATGAGAGCACCCATGTATCTTTGTTTCCTCCGCCTTGCGAGGAATTCACCACGAGCGATCCCTTCCTCAACGCGACACGGGTCATGCCTCCCGGCAAGACATAGACCTCACGGCCGTACAGGACGTACGGCCTCAGATCAACGTGGCGCCCCTCGAGGTGGTCGTCCACCAACGTCGGTACCCGAGAGAGGGCCAGAGTCGGTTGGGCGATGTAATTGCGCGGATCGGTTTCAATCCGATGGCCGTATTCTTTTCGTTCTTCTTGAGAGGCGTGAGGGCCGATCATCATTCCGTATCCGCCCGCCTCGTTCGTCGCTTTCACCACCAATTGATCCAAATGCTCCAAGACGTAGGCCCTGTCCTTGGCATCTCCACAGACATAGGTCGGCACGTTTGGGAGAATGGGTTCCTCGGCCAAATAATAATTGATGATCTTCGGGACATAGGCGTACACGGCCTTGTCGTCGGATACTCCGGTCCCGGGTGCATTGACGAGTGCCACCCTTCCCTTTTGATACGATTCCATCAAGCCGGGAACACCGAGGAGAGAGTCGCTGCGAAACACGAGCGGGTCCAAGTAGTCGTCGTTGATTCGCCGGTAGATCACGTCGACCCGCTGAGAGCCTTTCGTCGTCCGCATATGCACGAACCCATCCACCACGACGAGATCATTGGCCTCGACCAATTCGATCCCCATCTTTTGTGCGAGCAAAGAGTGTTCGTAATACGCGGAGTTAAGGATCCCCGGGGTGAGAATCACGATAGTCGGGTCGGGAAGATCAGTAAGATGCTGGAGTGTTTCCAACAAGTGGCTTGGATAGCCGTCGACCGGCCGCACGCGATAGGCGTCGAAAAGCTCAGGAAATGTGCGCTTCATGACTTGCCGCGCCTCCAGAACGTAGGCCACGCCCGACGGGCAACGCATATTGGCTTCCAGCACGCAAAAACTTCCATCGCTGACCCGGACAAGATCGATCCCCCGCATTTGGCCACAAAACCCCCGGGGTGGATTGATGCCGCAGCAGGCCTTCAAAAACCCCTTGCTGGAATAAATAAGCTCATTGGGGATCACCCCGTCTCGAAGGATGGTTTGCCTGTGGTACACGTCGTCGATGAAGAGATTCAGCGCGCGCATGCGTTGGCGCAGCCCGGCTTCGATATGTTCCCAGTCCGATGGCTCGACGATCCGAGGCACGATATCGAATGGGAAAATTTTCTCGTGTCCGTCGTCCGTGCCATAGACCCCAAACGTCATGCCCATGTTCAGGATGACGCGTTCAGCCGCTTGTTGGCGCTTTTTAAGCTCTCCTTCCGGCAATGACGCAAACTTTCTCAACAAAAGAGCGCTGCCTGGCCTCGGCCGGCCGGCCCCCTCGTACAGCTCGTCGTAGAACTCTCCGGGATCGTAGGCTGAAAATCTCATGACAGAAGTCTGTGGCCCGAGAAGACGTCACCACGCTAACAAAACACTTCGTCGTGTGCAAGACGGCCCTCCAGTGCGCACCGCGGTGTTCCTGGTGAGTGCTTGCAGGATTTCGATCTACCAGTCACAGAGATACGGTTCTCAATGGGGGCGTGCCTGCGTCATGGATTGCATTTCACCGGGGCTCTTTAGTAGCGTATTTGCCCATGATTACTGAATTTGTCGTCACATCGGGGGAACAGCCCAAGCGTCTGGACATCTTCCTCGTCAATCGCGAGCGGGACATCTCGCGATCGGCCTTACAACGACTGATCGAGCTGGGCCGCATTCGAATCAACGATCAGGTGGTGAAGGCAAGTCACAAAATCAAACCCGGCGATAGGATCACCATGGATGTGCCGAAGCCGGAGCCTCTTTCAATCAAGGGGGAGGCCATTCCTCTGGAAGTTGTGTTCGAGGATGAGTCCCTCCTAGTCTTGAATAAACCCCCTGGCATCGTTGTCCATCCAGCCCCGGGAAACTGGACGGGAACACTAGTGAATGCCTTACTCCATCATTTCCAGACATCGGGAGGTACGATTTCGACCATCGGAGGAAAAGAGCGGCCTGGTCTGGTTCATCGTCTGGACAAAGAAACGTCCGGCGTCATGGTGATTGCCAAGACCGATGCCGCCCACCGTGCACTTGCTGCACAGTTCAAGCTACATACCATCATACGCGTGTATGAAGCCTTGGTCTTGGGGGTACCCAAAAAGAGCCGTGGTCTCATTGAGCTGGCTATTGGTCGGGATATCAAAGATCGGAAAACAATCTCCGCAAGAACAACGAGTCCCAGGCCTTCCGTCACCGAGTATGTGGTCGATCGACGGTACGGCAAATGGGCCGCCCATGTGTTGCTGTATCCCCGAACAGGCCGAACCCATCAACTTCGGGTTCATCTTGCCTCATTGGGACACCCCATTCTCGGTGATCATACGTACGGTGGGCGCAAGGTGTGTGTAGTCGACAATGTGGAGATTCCGCGTGTGATGCTCCATGCCAGGACGCTGGGATTCATTCATCCGACGACGGGAAACGTGGAGGAATTCACGAGGCCGGTTCCCGGTGACATCGAGACGGTGATCAACGCGTTCGAACAATTGATATTCACCGGCCACAAGAAAACGCGAGGATCAAGCGTAGACGCCCACCTTACGGAGGACGCATGCTGACCGCCGAAGTGCTCGATGCCATCGGTGGGTTGACCGCTCACATCAAGACCTATGCGGTCAACCTTCCGCCTATTGTGCACTTGAGTACAGTGCCGACGGGAATCAAACCGTCCGTAGAGGCCGTCGATAGCTATGAGACCATCGTGTCCCGCATCCGAAGCCAGAGTGCTGGAACACCGTACAAAGGACTCAATGAATCGTTTGTTTCATCACTGGAAGCGTTTGAAATGGGGAATCTAATCGGCTCCGTT
>CAZNBG010000300.1:0-4367 GCA_964570915.1 uncultured Nitrospira sp.
GCTGACCTGCGCCGCTTCGGCCGACAGCCTGCAGGCGACGGCCGAACAACTGCGATCGGAAGCCATGGTTCTTGAGCAGCTGATGGATGTCTATGAACGCACCGTGAGCGAGCAGGCGGCACGTCTTGACAAGGCCTTGCTCGATGCACAGGCCGCTACGCACGCCAAGTCCGCGTTCCTGGCCGTCATGAGCCATGAAATCCGCACCCCCATGAATGGCATCATCGGGATGACCGGACTCTTGCTCGATACGGAATTGACGTCTGAGCAGCGGGACTATGCCGAGACCGTGCGGCGGTCCAGCGACGCGCTGCTCGATATCATCAATGACATTTTGGATTTTTCAAAATTCGAAGCCGGCAAGTTGACCCTGGAGACGATCGATTTCGATTTGCGAACCATGATCGAAGAAGCGTTGGATCTCTTTGCCGAATCGGCGCAGAGCAAGGGTTTGGAGTTGGGGTGCCTGATTCACGCAGATGTCCCCACGGCGCTTCGCGGAGATCCGGGCCGATTGCGTCAAGTGCTCGTCAATCTGGTCGGCAACGCGCTGAAATTTACCCAGCAGGGAGAGGTCATGATCCACGTGACCCGTGGTGCCGAGACCGCGCAACAAGCCGTGATCGAGTTCGCCGTATCCGATACGGGAATCGGCATGCCTCCTGAGGTCCATGCGGTACTGTTCAAACCGTTTTCCCAGGCGGATACCTCGACGACACGCAAGTTCGGCGGCACAGGTTTGGGTCTCGCCATCTGCAAACAACTCGTGGAACAGATGGGCGGAACGATCGGAGTCGAGAGTATCCTCAGCCAAGGCAGCACCTTCCGTTTTACGGTGAGGCTGGGCAAACAATCGGCCCAGCCGCGGGAGCAGCCGATGCCAAAGGGGTCTCTCCTGGGACGACGGCTGTGTATCGTCGACGACAATGCCACCAACCGCCGCATCCTCGAACAATACGCGGTGGAATGGGGTCTGCAGAGCGACAGCGCATCAGACGGCTTCCACGCGTTGATGATCCTGCGAGACGCGGCGGCGAGGGGTGAGGCCTTCGACATCGCGGTCCTCGACCTCTTCATGCCCAACATGGACGGCTTTGAGTTGGCACGCGCGATCCACTCTGAGCCGTCTCTGGCGTCAACCCGTCTCGTGCTGCTGACGTCGCTCGGCATGCGGGGGCAAGCGGAACGCGCAAAGGAGGCTGGAATCGTCGCGTACCTGACGAAGCCGGTCCATCGCGCGCATCTCCACGAGTGTTTGTGCTCCATCATCGACAGACCGGCCGGATCGGCCGCCGGTGGGTTGCAGAGCGGCACAGGAGGCCGGTCCCATGATGTGCTGGTGACGCGACATGTGCTCAAAGAGGCCGCGGTGGCCGCGAAAACGCGAATTCTGGTGGCGGAGGATAATATCGTGAATCAGAAGGTGGCGGCCTGCCAATTGGAAAAACTCGGATATCGAGCCGACGTGGTTGCCAACGGCCTCGAAGCCGTGGAGGCGGTGTCCCGTGTCGATTACGCGCTGATCTTGATGGATTGCCAAATGCCGGAGCTGGATGGATTTGAGGCGACGGCACTGATTCGTCAGAAAGAGCGAGCGCAGAGACGCCGGAGAGTTCCCATCATTGCCCTCACCGCAGGGGCCATGAAGGACGATCATCAACGATGCTTGGACGCCGATATGGACGACTATCTGAGCAAACCCGTGAAGAAGGAAGAGCTCACAGCCAGAGTCGCAAAATGGATCGCGGAGAACTCCGGGTCAACGGAATCCAGAACATAACGAGCCTGCCTCCCCGTTTGCGTCTGACGTTACTTTCTACACAAAGCGTCGCACCGCCGGCCACGGCGAGGAGGACTTGCCCATCAGGGGGAACGGATTCCGGCGTGAAGCGATGTGCATCGTGAGTTTGTAAGCCGCGGCAGCTTACCCGATTTTGCTGCCAGAAACCACGCTTCCGGCTGGGAACGGCACAAGCGCTCAACTTGGCTCAAGTCATGCCGATGGCCGACACACGAGAGGGTGGTCGTTCGTTGAGCGGACTGTTCGCTCACTCGAGTCGGGGAAAGAGTCATTTTCGAAGCAATTCTACGCTCGCGTGCGGATCGTGTGTTGAACATTACCCAGCGTGGAGTTCGTGAATTTGGTCGATGAGGCGTTGGAGTTTGGCCACGGCGTGGCGGCGCTGGTCGGCAGTCAGATGTTGATCGACGGCCAGGGCCATAGCTTTGGCGTCTGCCCGCATCTGGCGGACCGCGTGTTGATAGGACGGTGACGCGGTCTGATCAGCATCGACGAACATGGTGCGGAGATCTCGGGTGATTCGCTCGGGAGTCCGGTGCTGATGCAGGAGGGTGAGAAGCTCGTGCTGGCGCTGCTGCTGATACGCGATCCATATTGGCTGCAGGTCCGGGAGCGCGAAGCTCCACTCGCGAATCTGCGCTTGCTGTTCTGGAGTCAGCGGCCCCAGCCAGTCTTTCACCAGATCGAGGGTGGTCTGAGCCCGCTTCTTCAATCGCTCCGGTTCGGTCGACTGGATGAGGCGCGCGGCTTTGGCGTTGTCCTTCTGCAGAGCCGATTCGAAGGTACGCACCTGCCGGCCATCGACCGACGCGAGAAGGACTCCGCTGTCGGCTACGACGCGCTCGATAAGGTCGATGCGCAGCCGATCGTAGGTGGCATAGGCCCAGTCGACATCTGAGCCCGTCAGCCCCCGCTCGACCCGTTGACGCACCTCCTGGAGAAAGGCTTCATACTGCGGCAAGGCCTCATACCGATGCCGGTCAAGCAACGGGGTGAGGCGCTCTGCCAGTTTGTGCCGCTGGGCACTATTCAGATCAAAATAATGATCGGCCTTCCAGAGGATGATGCGATCCGCATACCGATAAGCCGTGGTGGTATATGAGCAGCCGGCGAGGGCCACCAACATCACAGCGAGACACCACGACCAACGAAGGCGCCCTCTCGTTCCACTCCCTACTCTGGTCGTCGGATAACTCATCATGGGTACAACTATGTTCTCAAGCAAAGTGCGATGGGGATGCTAGGCGAAACCCTTGTGCATGACCTGATGTGCTGGATGCTGGGCTGGAGGCTTGTGACGCTCTGAGTTCTTGATCCGTTCGAAAATGATCTTCCGGATCTGGTAAAGCCCTAATCGCTCGGCCGGCGTCATGACGTGCAGACAACGGCGAGCGGCGCACCGGACTGGACTCCTCACGTAGGAATGTCGCGGGTACCGTCGTACGTGGTGCGGGCTTGGAACGACAGCTTGAGGAGGTCGCCGTCCCGGATGGGAGAATCTTCGGTTCCGATCTTCTTATTGATGGTGATGAGGGCTTCGCGACTCTGGATGTACTGGAGTACTGCTCCCAGTTGCTCGGGATTCGCCTCGATCAGCCGCTTCACCGTGGTGGGGCCTATCACGGGGACTTCGAACTCGTGTTCATCCACGACCGCGCGTAACGTCTGACCAAATATCTGCACCGAGACCATGGAATCCTCACCCTCTTGAGAAGTGCCGCCTGTCGGGCCTACCCGAGGCATGCACTCTACACGATCAGCAAGACGGATTCAGCTTGTCTCACGTTCGCCCGCCCGATAGGCGTCCTGCAGCAATTGGGCGACATGTTTGACTTCGACGGCTTCGCCCAAGCCATTCTTTAATTGAATCATACACGCCGGACAACTCGTCGCCACCACATGCGCATCAGTTTGTGCGATCGCGCGGGCCTTTCGTTCGAAGATTTTCTGCGAAGTCTCGTAGTTCTTGACCACGTACGTTCCTGCGCCGCCGGCGCAGCGATCGGCATCCTGCATCTCCACAAAATCGACGCCGGGCAAGGACGACAGAATTTGCCGAGGCTCCTTCGTCACCCCGGCCGCCCGGAGATGGCAGGACGAATGATAGGTCACGCGTTTCGTGATCCCATCCGCTTTGGCCGTGGCGGGATGCTGGGAGGAACGCGCGACGAATTCCGAAATGTGCACCACTTTCTTGGCCAATGCCTCAGCCTGCCGCCGTTCCGTTTCCTCCGGGAAGAGCGTGGGATAGTCTTTCAGCATCAGTGTGCATGACGCGCAGCCGGTGACGATTGTTTCATACCGGGCGAACGAACGGAGGTTGAATCGCGCGCCCTCGCGCACAAGTTCGGCGTGCCCATAGGTTTGAATCGGGGTCCCCGAGCAGCGTTGAGGCGGCAGAGCCGGCTCGGCCCCATGCTTCTTCAACACCTCGATCACGGCGTCCCCCACCCCATCGTCGAAATAGTTGGCGGCGCAGCCATGGAAGTACGCCACCGGTCGCGTCGGCGTGGAGCCGGTTTCATCGGGGATCAAATGCGCGTACCGTTCACGCAAGTGCCGTGGG
>CAZNBG010000301.1:0-4350 GCA_964570915.1 uncultured Nitrospira sp.
GCGGGGCGATGCATTTGCTCGGGAACCTCTATTTTCTCATGGTCTTCGGCGATACACGTGATTTGCAGGCGTGACAACGGCTGGATATCACTGACCAACGTCCCGTCAGAGGTCGCAACGGCCACCACCTTATATTCCGTGTTGAACGATGCCATCACATTCTTAATGCGGGGATCATACCGCCTCGCCTCGGCATCGATTTCGTTCAACAGGGTCACACGGTCGGCGGTCGCCACCTCGGCCTTCGCTCGTTCGATCGGATACAGATCTCTGGTCGGTCGTCGCTGTGTAGGGACCGGAACAGGGGAATCGCCCTTCGGAGAATTGGCGATATAGCGGGCCGTGTCGGCGGCAATCTCCAGATCTCTCTTCGTCAACTCATCCGAGTACGCGAACCCGGTTTTTTCGCCAGCGGTCGCCCGGACGCCGACCACTTGAGAGACACTTTTGGCCGCGCGTTTGACGATACCTTCCTCCATCGAGACCGACTCTGACGTCCGAGACTCGAAATACAAATCTGCATAATCAACATCCCGAACCTTTAACCGATCGAGCGCATGTTGCGCCTCAAGTTCGGTGACGCCAAAGTTGGTCAATTGGACCGGTTCAGGCATAGTACGGCTTCCTCTCTGTGTCTGTCGGCTGCAAGGCGAGTATAGCCCAATCTTTTCCGCCGTCGCAATGCGACGATTTCTCACACCCCGCATGTCTAAGTAGTTACCGAGTTATCGTTTGACATTCCCTACCCCCGTCAGTAGACTTTGGCCACCTTGCTTCCTCTCCCTCTGGACAGGAGGAGCTTGCTCAAGACTCTATGGCACACCAGCCGTCCTCAAGCCTGGCCCACCTCTCAGAGAACGAATTGACCGCCAAGTTGGAGCTGGAACTTCTCCCGAAACATGTGGCGGTCATTATGGACGGGAACGGACGTTGGGCGGAGCTTCGCGGTCTCCCGCGCATCGCCGGCCATCGCGAAGGCATCAACTCCGTCAGGGAGATGATCACCCTCTGTCTGGAGCTCGGTATCCATGCCTTGACCATCTACGCGTTTTCGCAGGAAAATTGGAATCGCCCCACACAAGAAATTAACGCGCTCATGGGGCTCTTGGAGCATTACCTTTCTACCGAACGGGCAAGTTTGATTGAGCAGGGCGTGCGCTTCCGCGCCATCGGCCGCCACGATCTTCTTCCTTCATCGGCCCAACACTGGGTCCGCACCACCGAGAAAGAGACCGCACATCTGGAGAAGTTGATTCTGACCGTCGCCCTCAGTTACGGAGGGCGCGCGGAAATCGTTGACGCTGTGAAGGCATTGGTCGAGGACGCTCAGGCCGGGAAAGTACAACCCAATCTGATCGATGAAACCACGATCAAACAGTACCTCTATACTCACCCGCTCCCGGATCCTGATTTACTCATTCGGACGAGCGGAGAAACCAGGATCAGTAATTTTCTTCTGTGGCAATTGGCCTACACGGAATTGTGCTTTACCCCAACCTTATGGCCGGATTTTCGCCGACGGGAGTTTCTACTGGCGTTGATCGAATATCAAAGACGGGAACGTCGCTTTGGCCGAGTCCTAAGCACCGTATCATCCTAATCTTGTGGGATATTCCCTCACCACAGAAGCCATCGTCCACAGTTTGACATCTGTGACCACCTCACTGGCACCCACTCGACGATTCGACCTCCGGCGTCTCTATACTGCGGCGGCGCTGATCCCAGCCGTGTATGTCATCATCGCCTATCTGGCTCCCTGGGCTTTGACACTCCTATTGATCGCCGTCGGCTCCATTGCCCTGCTGGAACTGTATCGCCTCAGTTTCCAATCGCGATTGAATCGCCTCCTCTCCGGAGTTGGATTGGCAGCCTTTGTCGTGATACTTGCTCGCTCTCATTTGTCCCTCAGCTTGCCGGAACTGTTGATTGCCGGTGCGCTCGTCGTGACGATGGCCGTGTTCTTCGTCGCCCCGTCGGTGGAGCCTCGATGGAAAGATGCGCTGATCATCCTCTTCGGCGTGCTCTATGTCGGGTCCCCCCTCAGGACAGCCGTGTCGACTCGCTCGCTGCCGAGCGGCGAATTCCTGATCCTCTTCCTGGCGGTGGTCACTTGTGCGTCCGACACCGGCGCGTACTACGCCGGAACCCTCTGGGGCAAACACCTCCTTCTTCCATCGATTAGTCCGAAGAAGACCGTCGAGGGAGTGCTCGGAGGACTCGCGCTGGCCGTAATGGCCGCACTGCTGGCTCAACAGTGGTTTGCCGCACAGCTCACATTGTCAGATGCGGTGATCCTTGGCATCCTTTTGACCATCGCGGGCCTGATTGGAGATCTTTTCGAATCGGTGATTAAGCGTCGGACGGGCGTCAAAGACTCCGGGGGGATCCTGCCGGGGCACGGCGGCATGTTGGACCGGCTCGATAGTCTCTTGTTCACCGCCCCGACCTTCTACTACTATGTCGCCTGCGTCCGCGGCCTGTCGCCGTCTCTATAGAATTGAGAGGAGAGGATATGAAGTCGATTATCATTTTAGGATCGACCGGATCGATTGGAACCAATACGCTCGATATCGTTCGACGGTTTCCCGATGAATTTCGTGTCGTCGGACTGACGGCCGGCAGTAATATCGACAAGCTTGAGGAACAGATTCGCCAGTTCAGGCCCAACGCCGTCGCCGTCTCCACGGAATCCTCTGCGGCCGTGCTTCAAAAGCGTTGTGCCGGTCTTCCGGTCGACATCCTGGCAGGTGAAGAAGGGATCGCACAGGTGGCCTCCATACCGGAGGCCGAATTGGTGATCTCCGCCATCGTCGGCGCGGCCGGCCTCGTCCCGACGTTGTCCGCCATCCGCAGCGGAAAGCATATCGCGTTGGCCAATAAAGAGCCAATGGTGATGGCCGGCAAGTTGATGCAAGATGAGGCCCGAAAACATGGTGTTCGGATTTTCCCGGTCGACAGCGAGCACAGTGCGATCTTTCAGTCCTTGGAAGGGCATCGAATTGAAGATGTCCGGCGACTGATTCTCACTGCATCCGGCGGAGCCCTCTGGACACTTCCTCAAGACCAGCTTCAGGATGTGACGCCAGAACGAGCTCTGCAACATCCGAACTGGAAGATGGGGTCCAAGATCACCATCGACTCGGCCACGCTGATGAACAAAGGGTTGGAAATCGTGGAAGCCCGCTGGCTCTTCAATATCTCCGAGTCCAACATCGACGTCATGGTTCATCGAGAAAGCATTATTCACTCTCTGGTAGAATATAAAGATCGGTCCATCATCGCCCAATTGGGACTTCCGGATATGCGAACCCCTATCTCATACGCCATGCGCTATCCAGCGAGGATGGCCCTCGATCTTCCATCACTGGATCTGACGGAGATCGCACAATTGACCTTTTGCAAGCCTGATCATGATCGCTTCCCCTGCCTCAATCTTGGGTACGAGTCGCTTCGAGTCGGCGGCACCATGCCCGCCGCGATGAATGCCGCAAACGAAATTGCCGTTGAGGCATTCTTGAATCACGGCCTTCGCTTCGTCGAAATTGCTCAGGTCATCCGCAATACGATGGACACACACCCCCATCACGAGATCACCTGCCTGGATGACGCATTGGAAGCGGATCGATGGGCTAGGGAAAAGGCGGAATCGTTGGTGCATGCGTTGGCTCGCTGACAATCGTTTTGTATTTCACGCGGCGAATGTTAAAGTAAAGGGCCACTCACACGACAGGGAGTTCCGATGACGTTTGCATTTGCCTGGTCCCCCGATACCTTGTGGCTGCTGCTCCAGAAGGCGTGGTGGTTCCTCGTGGTGCTTGGCGTGCTGGTTGCCTTCCATGAGCTCGGCCATTTTCTAGCCGCTCGGTGGGTTGGAGTGAAAGTCCTCAAGTTTTCACTTGGGTTCGGTCCGAAGATATTCGGCCGTCAGGTCGGCGAAACCGAGTATCTCGTATCTGCCGTCCCGCTCGGCGGCTATGTCAAATTATTCGGCGAAGATGAGACGGAAGCGACGACCCCCGACGACCGCCGGCGGTCGTTTTCGCACCAGGGTCTGTGGGGCAAGGTCCTGATCGTCGCAGCTGGTCCTGGGTTTAATTTCATTCTGGCGTATTTGATCTTCGCCGGATGGTTGTCGACCGGCACCCCGCTCTTCGTCCCGACGTTCCGTGATCTGAGTGCCGATGTCGAAGCGCTCGCTCCCGGTTCCCCCGCGTCAGTCGCAGGGATGGAAGTCGGCGACCGCGTCGTCAGAGTCAACGGCAAAGAGATCTCGACCAAGACCGAGCTGCTGGATATCGTTTCCCAGAACAAAGGGCAGCGGCTCGCGACGGAAGTCCCAAGCAAGGGGCG
>CAZNBG010000302.1:0-4350 GCA_964570915.1 uncultured Nitrospira sp.
GGCCCGGCGGTATTTATCTTCGACAGCCTTCGGAGCGACCCTCATCAGATCCGCCAATTCGTCAATCATGACGACGATAAACGGCAAGGGTTCCGGCGGCGTCGGTTTCGGCTGCATGCAGCCTTGCTCCCCCTCGGCAATCGAAGTTTCACCGGCAGAGAGGCGCTCCTCTTCGGAGAGGAACTGCATCGGAAGCTCCGGCTGCTCGACGCCTGGCGCATTATGTTCAGCAAAGGTTTCATGCAACCCGGCGACCTTTCGATTGTACGCGTCGATGTTCCGCACACCGGCCTCTGCCAACAGCTTGTACCGCCGTTCCATTTCGGCGACGACCCACCCCAGCCCTCTCGCGGCTGATTTAGGCTCTGTAATCACCGGTCGCAAGAGATGGGGAATGCCCTCATACGATTGGAACTCGAGCATCTTTGGATCAATGAGCAAGAGTTTCACTTCACTCGGCTTGGCGGAAAAGAGGATACTAAGCAACATCGTATTCAAACTGACGCTTTTCCCGGCACCGGTCGCACCGGCCACCAAAAGATGCGGCATTGTCTTCAGATCAGCCGTGATCGGACCACCGAAAATATCTTTACCCAACGCGAGGGTGAGTCTGGATCGTGCTCGACGAAAGGCATCACTCATGATGACTTCTTTCAGGGACACCGTCTCTCGGGACCGATTTGGGACTTCGATCCCAACCACTGACTTACCCGGCAACGGCGCGACGATTCGTAAACTTGTCGCCTTGAGCGCCAACGCAAGATCATCGGCCAAGTTCACAATGCGGGCCACTTTCGTCCCCGGCGCCGGCTCGAATTCATACATCGTGACGACGGGGCCGGGCCTCACTTCCGTTACGGTACCCTCGATACCGAAGCTCATCAAGGCTCGTGATAAGACCTCGGATTGCGCTTTTAGCTCCTCATCCGACATACGATCCAGTGGTCCGGAAGGATCGCTTAACAGAATCTCGGGATCCGGGAGTTGATATTCCCCGGACTCCGTCTGCGGAACAATCGCCTCCGGCTCAACCGCTTCCAATTCGACTGCCAGGGTTGGGACAGGGAACGGCTGAATGATTGGAGTGGAAGAAGCTGAAGTTGGTCTTGCTTCTTCAAGCCTCTCGCTAAGAGACTCCTCCTGTGTGGGAGGGATCGCCTTGAAGGCTTTAGTCCGCTGCCTGCGATTGTTGACCTCCTTCTGAATCTCCACCGATCGCTCGGGCATCATGGCGGACACCCCTTCACGGAGGGTACCCCAACGTTCCGGCATGCGACGCACAACTTCAGCCAATGACAGGGGCGTTGTCAGCAAGAGCGACACAAGGAATCCCGCAATGATGAGAATATGGGCTCCGGTTCCGGCAAATATGGCACGGAGTCCTTCGGCGATCGTCTGGCCAACGACACCACCGCCCATCCCACGGGAAATCATCCCGCTGGTCAGCGTCGGGACCCCCGTCGTTTCAAGATGCAGAAAGGCACTCAGAAAAAACACGGCAGCCAAGGAACTTACGGCCGTTCGGAGCCTGATACTCACCAGCGCCTGAGAGAAGCAGCGAAACCCCAACCGGCCGAGAAGCAAAGGGAAGAGATAGGCTGCTCCACCGATGCCAAAAAAGAACGCGCCGGCCAATATGGCGCCAAAGGAACCAATGAGGTTCTGAGGCGGGTTCGCAGCCGGAGCTCCGCTTGCCACAATCTTCGCCTCCCCGGGCACAAACGACAAGAGACTCAACAGCATGAGCAAGCCCAGCGCGATGAGGATCACGCCGATCACTTCCCGCTGAATGTGAGAAGGGGGAGAAGGGGCACGGCGGGCTTCGCCCCGCTTAGCCGAGGTGGTGGCACCCATGGGCCGGATGCTAACACAGGGGGAGGGTCATTTCAAACGAACACGCATCCGCGTCACCGCCCCTGGTTGGCCGTAGGACCTGAACGGATAACGAATCTGAGCATCACAACGGGACGGGAGGTGACGTATGACGGATGATCTTGCCTTCCACGAGATAGACAACCAGCTCAGCGATGTTGGTGGCATGATCGGCCACCCGCTCAAGATACTTTGCGATGAAGCTCAACCGGATGGCACGGGTAATTGTGGGGGGATCCTCGATCATAAAGGAGAGTAACTCACGAAATAACTGTTCCATCAGGTCATCGACGAAATCGTCATCCGTGAGCACTTTCCGGGCGAGATTCGCATCTTCTTTGATGAACGCGTCGATGCTCTCCTTCACCATCATTCGCGCAAGACTCCCCATCCTCGGAATATCGATGTAGGTCTTCAGCTGCGGCTCTTCGTTCAATTCGATCGCTCGCTCAGAAACGTTCTCAGCGAGATCACTGATTCGTTCGAGCTCGGTGGAGATTTTCATGGCCGTGGTGACCAACCGTAGATCGCGCGCGGCTGGCTGATGAAGGGCCAACAACTCGATGCACGCTTCGTCGATCTCCACATCCATCGCATTCACTTTGTGGTCGCGCTCGATCACCCGACACGCCAGGGCCGAGTCGCGCGTGACCAGCGCGGTCAGCGCTTTGTCGATCTGATCTTCCGCCAGGCCGGCCATCCGTGCCAGCTTCGTCTTTAATTCGGCAAGTTCTTCGTCGAAATGCCGCTGAACCATAGGGTCACCCGAATCGTCCGGTGATGTAGTCTTCCGTCTGCTTCTTCGAAGGGTTCGTGAACAACTGTTTCGTGAGACCGAACTCGACCAATTGCCCGAGGTACATGAACGCCGTACAGTCCGACACTCGTGCCGCTTGCTGCATGTTGTGCGTCACGATGACGACGGTCAACTCCTTTTTCAGTGAAAACAGCAATTCTTCAATGATCCCGGTGGCAATCGGGTCGAGCGCAGAACAGGGCTCATCCATCAGGAGGATGTCCGGCTTAACAGCGAGGGCTCGTGCAATGCAGAGCCGTTGTTGCTGCCCACCGGACAAACCGAGTGCACTCTTGTGAAGTCGATCCTTTACCTCCTCCCACAGGCCGGCTCCTCGAAGACTTCGTTCAACGATTTCTTCCAACACCGCCCGGTTCTTCAGGCCTTGTAGTCGTGGGCCATAGGCGACATTTTCATAGATAGACTTGGGAAAGGGATTGGATTTTTGAAACACCATTCCCACACGTTTTCGAAGGTCTGTGATATCGATCACGGGATTAAAGATGTCAACGTCGTCAATGAGGATATTCCCCTCGTGCCGCGCGCCCTCGATAAGGTCATTCAAGCGGTTCATGCAGCGGAGCAACGTGGACTTTCCGCAGCCCGAGGGCCCAATGAACGCGGTCACGTGATTCTCGGGAATATCCATGTCGATCTTGAACAGTGACTGGACCGGGCCATAGAAAAAGTTGAAGTTCTGCACCCGAAGCTTGGACTTCCCTTGAGCACCGGGCTGATGTGCTACCTTGGAATCACGAGGGTCCATGCTCTGCCTCTCCGGCGTGAAAGAAGGGGGGATGAGGGTGGGGACACTGGACGTCACTTTATACTGCTGATCCAGCATATTTCCTCCTCAGTCTATTTCGTAAGACGATGCCTGTCAGATTAAGCGTCACGACCACAAGAATCAACACCAATGTGGTCACATAGACCATGGGTTTGGCAGCTTCAACGTTCGGTGATTGGAACCCCACATCATAGATATGAAAACCCAAGTGCATGAACTTTCGGTCCAAGTGAAGAAACGGCCAGGTCCCGTCGATCGGCATCGCAGGAGCCAGTTTCACCACACCGGTCAACATCAATGGCGCGACCTCCCCGGCCGCACGAGCCATAGCAAGGATCAGCCCGGTCAGAATCCCAGGGAGCGCCGTGGGGATCACGACTTTCCACATCGTTTCCCATTTTGTTGCGCCCAAACCGATCGATCCTTCACGGTATTCTCGCGGCACGGCAGCAAGCCCCTCTTCGGTTGCGACAATCACGACTGGAACGGTCAACAGCGCGAGCGTTAACGAGGCCCAGAGGATACCACCCGTGCCGAACGTGGGAGTCGGCAGACGATCGGAAAACCACAGCGCATCCAAATTACCGCCTACGCCATACACAAAAAATCCCAGGCCGAATACACCGAAGACGATCGAGGGGACGCCGGCCAGATTGTTGACGGCAATGCGGACAATCCTCACGATGACTCCCTGACGGGCATACTCCCTGAGATACAGGGCGCCGATAACGCCAACAGGGGTCACCACAAAACTCATGATGATGACCATCATGACCGTGCCAAAAATAGCAGGGAAAATCCCCCCCTCCGTGTTGGCTTCTCGTGGTTCCGTGGTCAGGACGGTCCACACATTGCCGGCATAGACCCAAATCTTGTCCAAGGTCGAAAGATCGTT
>CAZNBG010000303.1:0-4319 GCA_964570915.1 uncultured Nitrospira sp.
GAGTTGCTTGATCATATCATGGGGAATTTCATGTTCTGCCTCCTGAGCCTGAGCGCCTGCATATTCGGCCGCTTCTCGCAGTCGGTGAGCGAATAATCGCATCTGCTTGACGAACTCATCCATCGCTGGCCCAGGTTTTCTCCTCAATACCAACTCCACCTCACGCTCGCTGCGCATGGCCACGGCATGGAGCTCCTGCGCTTCTCCACGCCAGCCAAACATTCGATCCGATGCACGCATCAGTGGAAGAGTCGATCGCACAATCGGCGCTGTAGAGGTCTCTATTGAAGGTACCACGCCGTTCGTCGTACAGGAAGTGAGTACCCAGAATACGCCACACATGATGATGAGACGAGTGCTGGCTGGTTTCATATGGCCCCCTTCGGCAAAGAGGACGGCTGCATCGTGGGTGGATGGTTCCGACTCGCCAACCATGATTGTTATCGATAATGGGGGCGTCCGAAGGGGGATACGGGAATAACGACTGTCATACAGCGCGACGATCAACAACAAACGCGACGGTGTGGAAGCTGTTGGTTCGGTTAAACGAAATTGTGAGAGCGAGTTGGCAACCGATACCCGCCACCACCCTCCACTGCCGTGCATGAAAGATTTCTGTGCCAAATATCAAGGTATGGTGACATCTACCTTTTCATGGTGGTGACGTGAGTTGGGTGCCCTGAGTTTGAAATGTGAGAACGAGCGGACTTTGCATCGACGTTCCTAACTGGGTCACCATCGGCGGCCATGTCCGATCGCCCATGATCGTCCGCATGTCTTTTATCGCCTGCTCCTGCTGATCACGTACTCGACGCGCGAGTGATCCCGAGAAGAACTCCGTTTGCATCGTGAGATCCCAAGTCCCAATATAGGTACATTCCTGTGGCCGAACGCTGAACGAGGTCGGAAGCGGCGTTTGCCAAACACCAAGCGCATTATCGAAACTGACCGCTGTCAGTTGATACGAGCCCGCCGGTAGGTCCAATACGAAGGGACCATCGACTGGAATCTGATTAATGACCAGCTTGTTGCCGTTCTTTTCGTCTGTGATTCTCCACTTCATATCGAAGGGAAACTGTCCCAATGCTTGAGTCTTTCCATTCCACTGGAGATGCACTCGCCCTACCACATAGCCGTGAGTAGGCTCCTCTAGCAAAGTCGCAGCCTCTGGCTTCAGCGGGGTGACCGTAGTGGCGCAGCCCATCATAATAAGGATCGGACCTATGGAGCAGGGAGGTGACAGATTTCCAGGACCAGCTGTGAGAGGATCGAACAGCCGCCGATAAATCTTTCATAATACCCATGACCTCCTTGCATCTGGTCGTGACAAGGTGGAGTACCCTGGGAACCAGCAAGATACGCACCCAAGCCGGTGTGATTTCACAATATGTAAGTGCTGGTTTTTATGTGCTTACTTTGTGAAGAGGTTGGAGCGATGTGTGAGAGTCTGACCGACCCTCATAGTTGCACAGTGCAAGAAGTGCGATATGTCTCTATTATTAACATCTATGGTAATCTCATTGAAAATACAGATGATATTTTGTCATAGTAGGCACCGCTTTGAATTTTGCCTCAAGATGAGACTCGAATAATCGTGATTGGTAAGGATAGGACCGGACCTTGGTCCCAACCAAAACACCAAATTCAAGTATCCATTCTCGTCCAAGCAGACCATGCTCAACCCGCGTTAACCGCCACCCGTGCTAATGCCCCGCCTTCATAGGTTGTCGATACAACGTAACCGGAAATTCACTCTTCGTGGGTGAGAGAGAAAGGGAGGGGTATGTTGTTGAGGGTTCTGTTTTGGATGGGAATTTCCATCCTGGCGATGATACTTCCGGCTCAAGCCGAATGGTCTGTCACAGCTGACGGGAACCTATACTACACCGATGACGTCGCCCTTTTTTCAGCCACTCGGCGGTCAAACATCGATGGCGATCCTTCTCAGCCGGTCTTGGACGTGTCGCGCACTGGGTTTGGCGCGGACATGGTGTTTGAGGCCGGTTTCCTCATATCTAATGCGATCACGACAGGACTGGGTCGAACGGCCTTCTCTATCAAACCCCAGGGATTTATTTATGCGGTGAATCCCGAATGGAGTCAGGTAAGCGTCGCTGCCGAAGCCTTGCATTCCTTTACACCCAGTACAGCACTCCGGCTCCGCTACTATGCTGCGCCTGATCAACTTCTTGGAAATAGTGAAGTGAGCCGCCATGAACCAGAAGTCTTTGCAAACGAGAGGGTCACTTCCCATGTCGGGTACATGAGACTCGAACAACGCCTGTCGGAGAATTGGGAATTCCGTTTCCAGGGGCGAGTGGGGAAGTGGCTCTACAACGACGCCTTTGCTCGGCGCAATACGATGTTCTGGACCATTGGTCCCCATCTGTTTTGGCGGGCAACCGAACATCTGAAGCTATTCGCCGGTTATCACTACGAACGCGGGCTGGCCAGCGGACGGCACGAATTCGAACCTGAGGAAGATCTATCGTATGTGCATCACTTCGTCGCGCTTGGACCCATCGCCAAGAGGGTACAGCTCCAGCTAGACTCGGTGTTCACGTTGTGAAGCGGGCATGCTTTCGGTTGATTCGACATGCTCTCGCTCTTCTTCAAACTGTCTCCGGCGATCCATTTCCATTCGTAGCTCTTGTGTCATTTCTTCCGTTTTTTTCCAAGCCCACCGCCAGGTTTGTGCAAACCCGACCATCGCGAAACTGACGGTCAAGTAGACGGCGATTCCAGCTTGATCTTCGAGGTCTGTAAAGCTCAGTGTGTACCGCGGGTGAATGAACACCCAATTGGCAATCAACCCACCCAATACGAAAGCCACCAAAGACGGGCCGATCCCACCATACCAAGTGGTAACCGCTATTGCGATGAGGAATGCGGCATAGGCAAGTCTGTCGTCGCCAAGGTAGGCATCAAGAGAAAATCGCAGGAGAAAGGCGAGGAATGTGGTTCCGAATGCGATGCCATACTCTTTCCCCAACTGCGGGCTGGGTGGGATCCATCCCTTTTTCCCTCGGCGCGGCGGATGTTTTGAATCTCTACCCATCATGTCCGCCGTAGCCTCGGGCAGCAATGTCGTCCGAGGAGTGGGTTTTATTCCTTCATTCTCTGCGTTGTCCTCGGTATGGGAAGGTACAGCGCCCTTTGGAGAATCCCGTCAATTAACCGGGGAATAGAACACTATACGGAATACTCGCTTGGATCATACGACAACAGTACGGCCAATGGAAGCAGACGAATGGCGTTCTTGAAAATCTTACCGAGCGAGCGTCTATTGCGACACCGGGGGTTCGTACTCATCGGCGGTATCCGCAAGCGCCATGAAGAGACGTCATGGTGGCGGGTCAGATGCCGGTGGACGCGCTTCATGACTCGGTCAGGTTTATAGTGCCCGGATTAGCCGCTCTCGCTCGGTGAAGTCGGAGGAAGTTTCACCTTGGTGAGTCCGTGAGCTTTTTCAAACGCCGGTCCAACGAGAATCGGGTGAGGCCAAGTTGCTTAGCCGCCAAACTTTTGTTGTAGTCCGCCAGCCGTAGGACTTCTTCGATGATGGATTCTTCGATTCGCTCCAGCGTGTGCTTTCCAACTTGCATCTCAATGCGAATCAGGCGTTCAGAGCCTTGGGAAACCGACATGGTGGTTTGCCCGATATGTTCATGGAGTTCCCGCGGGAGATAATTAGCCGTCAATGTTTGGCCCGAACAGAAAATCATAGCTCGCTCGAGAGTGTTTTCCAGCTCCCGAATGTTCCCTGGATATTGATAGCGCTCCAGCTTTTCACGTGTTTCCGAGTCCAATTCGGGGACAGGTTTCCCGAATTCCTGCGCAAAACGCACGATCGTCTTTCGGCAGAGGGGTATAATGTCCTCGAACCTTTTTCGAAGTGGAGGGATCTCAAATGCTACGACATTGAGACGAAAATAGAGATCTTCTCGAAAGGCTCCCCGTTCCACCTCCTTCTTGATTTCTCGATTCGTCGCCGTGATCAGTCGAAAATCCACCCCGAGATCGTCAGTTCCCCCAAGCCGCCTGAATGATCGTTCCTGAATCACTCGCAGTAACTTTGCCTGCGTCGACAGATCGAGATCCCCGATCTCGTCAAGAAACAGCGTGCCGCCTTCCGCCTTTTCGAGCAAACCGAGCTTTCGCTGATTGGCGCCGGTAAAGGCTCCTCGCTCATAACCGAATAATTCGCTCTCAAAGAGATCCTTGGGAATCGCGGTGCAGTTGACCCCCACGAAGGGTCCAGATGCCCTTGGCCCGTTGTGATGGATAACCCGTGCCAGGAACTCTTTCCCTGTTCCCGT
>CAZNBG010000304.1:0-4299 GCA_964570915.1 uncultured Nitrospira sp.
CGGATGTCTTCGAGTTGCCGCCTGCGATCATTGCCTCTCAGATCGATGCGATTTTCGACGATTTTGACGTTGCCGCCGTGAAGACCGGGATGTTGTCCTCTTCCACCGTCATCGAAGTCATCGTGAGCATGCTGATCCCCCAGCGCATCACCAATCTGGTTGTGGATCCAGTGATGATTTCCAAGAGCGGCCATTCTCTTTTGCAGCCGGATGCGGTCGAAGCCGTCAAGACCAAGCTGTTCCCACTGGCCTTGGTCGTGACCCCGAACGTGCATGAGGCACAACAGCTTTCCGGAATCGAGATCACCTCCTTAGCGGATGCCCGGCGCGCAGCCAAGGTGATTCATGGATTCGGCTGTAAGCATGTGTTGATCAAAGGCGGCCATCTCCTCAACGAACGGGCAACCGATCTGCTCTATGACGGACGGTTTTTCAACGTCTTGAAGGGGGAATTCATTGAGACCCGGCACACCCATGGCACGGGGTGTACGTTTGCCTCCACATTGGCTGCCCATCTTGCCCAAGGGCGATCCGTCTTGGAGGCCGCGCAGGCCGCAAAATCGTATGTCACCGAGGCAATCCGCCATGGCTTAGCGATCGGCCACGGCCAAGGCCCGACCGATCATTTTTATTTTCTGGAGCGATAAGGACAGGCCGATGTTCGCACGAACCCATTCGCCCCTCGCATTCTGCTTGATTGGTTTCATCTGGCTGTCGCTTGCTTCGATCCTAGGGCTGGCAATGCTAGTCGGACTGGTCGGCGGCACTCCGCTGCCGCAATGGGTGCGCGCCCTCCACGTCCACGCTGTGCTGGTCGGCGGTGTGACTCAGATCATGCTCGGCGGATTTCTCTTGCTCACCCCGTCGCGACACTCGGATGACCGAAGAGAGTCAGCCTCCCACCCTTTCACGCTTTGGGCGATGAACGGCGGGGTGCTCGGCATGCTCGTCGGTTTCTGGCTGCATCAAGACATCGTCGTGGGCGGCGCCGGATTCGTGGTCATCGCTGCGGTTCTATCCGTCATACACACAATCTGGGCTCGAGTGCGTGAGACATGGACTGATTCATTCCGATATTCATGGTATTACACGCTCTCTCTCGTGGCTCTGGTCGGCGGATCGGCCCTCGGGGAGATCTCGGCATTTGGGCTCATGCCGGAATCTTACGGCTATGTGCGACTCGCCCATATTCACCTTGTTGTGCTCGGCTTTATGGTCTTGGCCATCATCGGGATGATGCACCGCATCCTGCCGCCGGTCTGGAACAATCCGCTCATGAGCTTCAGACTTGCGCAGCCGCTGTGGATCATGATGCCAATCGGTGTGGCCGTCTTGATCGGTGGATTCCTGAACTCGTCCATCCCTGTTGAATTGGCTGGCGGCGCGCTCCTCTTCCTCGGCGGAACGCTGTTGATCGGCAACCTGTTCAGTGCATGGCGGTCCTCACCCCATGCCGCCAGCGCCGCATCGGATCATCTCTTGATCAGTACTGTCTTTCTCCTCTTCACCATCATCCTGGGAGTGCTCGTTGGAGCCAATAACTTATCCAGTCCTCAAATCTTACCCTACGGCAAACTACACCTGGTCGCCTACACGCATATGACCTTCGTTGGCTTCGTCGTGAACGCCATCATGGGAGCCTTCTCATACCTCGTTCCCGTTACCTTGGCAGCCCGACGTGTGCCCAGTGCCAAGAAACGTGGCCCCTATGTTGATTCCCTCACTGCCATTATGAACCGATGGAGAACCGTTCAAATCGCCGCACTTTGTCTAGGAACCATGGGGCTCGGGATTCCGGCGGCGCTCGCCTGGAATGTGCCGCTAAGCTCCCTTTCCATTCGCGTAGCGACCTGGACTTGTCTTGTCCTCATCTTGATTAGCTTCGTCCTGTTCTCGTTCAAATTGACCGCAGTTGTGACGAAACAACCAGAGGCTCTCGTGACCCCGAACGTGTCTCCCGAGGAATTCAAGCTTACAGCCTAACCATTCAGATCCGCCGACCTCCACCCTGACTGCTCAACCCGACTCTGATACAATCACTCCCGTGGAAGAGCGATTCTCATTTCCCGGTCCTCACGGACAGCAGGTCGCATCCATCTTGACCAAGCCGAGCGGCGAAACCGAGAGGATCGCTATCCTGTGTCACGGATTTTTGTCGTCGAAAACCAGTTCGACGAACAACGCACTGACCCGACTGCTCATCGGCCACAGTATCGCCACCTTCCGCTTTGACTTTTTCGGACAAGCGGAAAGCGCGGGCTCATTCGATCGAATCACCGTCACCCTGGCGGTCGAGCAAGCACACGCAGCCGTGGATTTCATGAGGCAGAAGGGATATCGCCGCATCGCCCTGATGGGATCCAGTTTCGGAGGTCTTGTCTCGATTCTGGCTGCCTCGCAACGGACGGATCTGGCTTGCCTCGCTCTCAAGTGTCCGGTCGTCGATTTCGCGGAAGAGCTTCGGCTGGAGTTCGGAGATGAAGGAAAGGCGCAATGGCAGGCGACCGATACGATCCCCAACATCATGGGAGGGTCTGATAGGATTGCACTTCGTTACGCCTTTTATGAGGACTGCCTCCGGCGGATTGCCTACCATCCCGCACAATCCATTACTGCCCCGACCGTCATTGTCCAGGGTGACCGAGATGAGCATGTCCCGCTGCACCAAAGCCACCGGCTCTACGAGGCGCTCCGGGTCAAAAAACACCTTGAGATGTTGCCTGGAGCCGACCATCAGTTTACAAAGGGAGCAGACTTCACGCGGATGACGCAGGTCATTGCCGATTGGCTGATTGAACACCTCCCTGCCACCTCCGATAGTGTTCCACCGCCATTATGACTTTGCGCAGCGGAAGCCCGTGTAGCTGTTGCGGGTTTCCGGCGGGAGTTTGAATCGCGCATAGGTCAGGAGGTATTTGGGTAGGTCGGACCAGGAACCGCCGCGCAACACCTTCAACTGACCTTCTACCGGCCCTGGTGGATTGCGATCGGGGGAGACCTCATAATAGCTGATCGCATACCAATCGTTGACCCACTCGTACGCGTTCCCCGCCATATGATGGAGCCCATACGGGCTCTTGCCTTCTTCGTGTGACTGCACGGGCAAGAGCACGAGGCTGTAGCTGAATCGTGCGCCGAGCGCAAAGTTCGCCAGTGTGTTTGTCGGCGCCTGGTTGCCCCAAGGATAAGACCGGCCATCGGCACCGCGCGCCGACTTTTCCCATTCCGCTTCCGTCGGTAATCGCTTCCCTTTCCATCGGCAATAGGCCTCGGCATCGTGCCAACTCACCCCGATGACCGGTCGATCATAGTGTTGAGAGAGCTCCACAATCTCCCATTGCCAGGGAGGCGCTCGTTTCTCCGACGTGAGAAATTCCGCATAGTGCGCCGTCGTCACTTCGTATCGATCGATGGTAAAGGCATCGAGCCAAACCCGATGTGCCGGGCGTTCATCCTCCAACGCCTGTGTTCCGTCAAACCCCATGACAAATTCCCCAGCGGGAATTTCGACGATCGGTGTGTCGGCTACAACAACCGAATCAAAGCCACCCTTGGATTTTCTCAGACGGTCTAGTTGGGCGGAAGCGAACAGGGCCTGAACAAGGAAACAGGAAATGATAAGCAGTTGGACGAGCCGCCTCATCGAGGACGCTGGATTTCTTCCAGTGTGAACTGTTTCGGGAGCAGAACCGGCAAGATCACACCGATCGGATCACCCCGCTTGATGGTGGTGGGCTTGTGCAACTGCAGAAGGAAATTGGCCGTGAAGGCTTCGTAGTCCGGCAACCAGTCATACTGATTCGGCGTACGTTTATACTCCTGCGTCTTGAGACCTTCCCAGACCGTGAACGTCCGTTCCGGGTGGTGATAGAAATGGTTGGGCACATCTTTCATCATCAATCCGATATGCTTGGGATAGTATAAACGAATCCCGCAGCAGAGCTTGGGATAGCCGCTGTTCAGAATCAAGTCGACGTACATACCGGAGAACGTCTTGTAGCCCAGCAGCCGTTCTTCCGGCAGAATCGGAGGCGATTGCCACCGGATGCCCTCGGCAGTGCGGCGCAGCTTTACGTCTGCCGGGCATCGGATGAGCCATCCATAGTTGCCCACCGTGCGGACCGGCCCGCAGTCGTCCGGCAGCACCTTGTACCCGCCGGCGGCCAGTGACCGTTGCTCATCCAGCGTCAGATTGCTCAGCATCGGCCGGTGCGGATGAAAGTCCAGCTTAAGCCGCCCCGGTGGAAACGCAGTAAAATATTCCCGTTCCCAATAGACAACCATCCCAACACCCCCTTC
>CAZNBG010000305.1:0-4295 GCA_964570915.1 uncultured Nitrospira sp.
GAATCCCTTTGTGTCTGCCGGCCGGGGAGGAAACTAATAGATTTGAAATCGGACAAATCCTGCATCTCAAATCCCGAAATTTCGAAATATCAGATTGGACCCGGCATTGCGCAGGGTCCAATTTACGATTTCCGATTTCGGGTTTGAGATGCAGTACTCGTCCGATATGGAGGGGGTTCTATGGCTCTCGAACGTAAAGCACGTTGGCTGGTGATTTCCGCGGTTCTGGGGCTGACTGCGCTGACGATGTTGCGCCTCTGGGCGGCTGTGCCGCAGGAGGTGCGTTCACGTATAGCGCCGGCAGTCCAGGTCCACGCGAGGGCGGGCAATATCGATAAGAAGCCGCTGCGCTATATCAAGGATCCGAACCCGGCCTGGAGTTCCATCGCCGTGAACGCCGACAACAACATGGTGGTGATGACCGACGAGAATCTGTTTCGTGTTGTGGAGTACTCGAGGTTGGACAACACGCCTCCCAAAGCGCGCTTCACGGAGCCGAAAAGAATCATTAGCGGGGACCAGACGCGCATGGAGATGCTGTGCGGGGCGTACATCGATCCGAAGACGCTTGATGTCTATGTCACCAATAACGACACACAGGATTGGATGCCGGTCTTCTCGCGGAATGCCAAAGGAAACGTGGCTCCCGACCGGCTCCTGGCGACACCGCATCGGACCTGGGGCATCACAGCCGATGAAACGCGGCAGGAACTCTATATGACGGTGCAGTATCCCTCCGCCGTAACCGTCTACCGGAAAACTGCGGCCAATAATGACGCGCCGATCCGGATGCTCGAAGGCGATGCGACCGAGCTGGCCGATCCGCACGGCATCGCTCTCGATATGAAGAACGACCTGATGATTGTCAGCAATCATGGGCATCGCCGATTCTATGGTGGAGCAGCAGTCTCGACGACTACCGAAACATGGGAAGAGTGGATCGGCAAAACCACAGCGGACTTGAACACTCTGCCTAGAAGGTATCTTCCTGGCGTCGGCAAGTTCGACCTGCCGTCAATCAACATCTACTCGCGAAATGCGAGTGGAAATACGGCCCCGCTACGCGTCATCAAAGGACCGAAGACACAGTTGAACTGGCCAAGTCACGTTGCCGTGCATGAGGAGCGCGGCGAGCTATTCGTCGCCAACGACGCCGATGATTCCATCCTGGTCTTTCGCACGTCCGATACCGGCGATGCCGGGCCCACGCGAGTCATAAAAGGACCCAAGACGCGCGTGAAGAACCCAACGGGTTTGACGCTCGACGTCAAGAACGGCGAGCTGTGGGTGGCCAACATGGGCAATTTCGCCGCGACCGTCTTTCCGATCACCGCCGATGGAGATGTTGCACCGTCACGCGTGATTCGAGGAGGCCCCGCCGATCAGATCGGCCTCATGATTGGAAATCCCGGCGCAATTGGTTATGACAGCAAACGCCAGCAAATCCTGGTGCCGAACTGAGTAGCTCACCCGCAGATTGCGGCATTTGCCAGGTTGGCAAATGGAGCACAGACCCCGGCAAGAAGAATCTATGGGCAGGCCTCAATGCTGAGCCGAACGATGCACGACATCCGGTACAACCCCGTGGATGACGAGATTGTGGTGCCCAACCCCTTCTCGAACGCAATCCTCACGTTCCGAGGCGGCGCTGACGGTCAGGAACCCCCTGTCCGTTTTATTCAGGGATCCAATACCGATTTGAACGGGCCGGACCGGCTCGCGATCGATGTCGTGCACAAGGAGATCTTCGTGCCCAACAGGGGAGGGGTTCTGGTCTTTCCGCTTGACGGCAAGGGTGATGTGCGGCCGAAGCGTGCTGTTCGCGGTCCTGATACGCAAATCGAGGGTAGCTCGATCGCCGTCGATCCGGTCCACGATCTGTTCGCCGTGACCGGCCGCGACCGCGCCATTCTCGTGTTCGATCGTATGGCAAATGGAAATGCCAAGCCGCTCCACATCATCAGGGGACCGAACACGCAGATCGATCGGATCAATCAGATGGCAATCTACCCCGAGGGCAAACTGCTGGTAGTGGCAATGCCCGGTGTCCAGGGAGACATGGAACCGCCGCGGGTGTTCGTCGGAATGTGGAGTCTGGATGACGACGGGGATGTCGCGCCGCAATGGACGGTCACCGGGAAGCAAACCGTGCTGAATAAACCGTTTGCCGTTGCGCTCAACCCGGAACACAAAGAGCTCTATGTAACAGACATGCGTTTGAACGGAGTGATGGCGTTCTACGTTCCGGAAATATTTCAACCCGCGGCGGCGGCCGCCACGCCAGCGACACGGCGGTGACAGAGAAATCACCCTCTCCCTCTGGGAGAGGGCAGGGTGAGGGCTCAAGATTTGACGAGACCTGTAACCCTCACCCGGCGCTTCGCGCCGCCCTCTCCCAGAGGGAGAGGGACACACCCCAACTTTTCACAGAGCACCGTTACGCTTTGGACAGCAGTCGGCATAGAGAACAACTATGATTTCAAAAATCACATTCACACTATTTTGCATCTTCGCCTCCGCTTTGATCCTCGGACAGAGCAAGGGACAACCGCAGCCGGAAAAAGCCGTCACGACGCCGAACATAACGGGCGTCGTCGCGGCAGTTACCAAAGTCGAACGTATCTGGACGACCACGACAACAAGTGCGGATGGACTCATCGCAGCACCCGACGGCACCCTCTTACTGCCCCAGCAGGGAGCCAGCATGATCAGCAAGGTCGATAAGGACGGCAAGCTCACCGTCTTTCTCGAGGACACAAATGGGGCGGGCGGGCTCGCCATCGATTCGATGGGCCGGTACATTGCAGTCGAGAGGACAATCCCGCGCGTGCGCATGCTGCTGCCGGAACGCAAGGTACTCGTGGACAGCTACGAAGGTAAGTCTCTTGAAGGAGCCAGTGACATTGTCGCCGACAACAAGGGCGGAGTGTATGTCACGGAAGGGCGCAAGACGCCACCGACATCTGCGGTGTACTACATCAATTCCTCCGGGCGCGTAATGAGAATCATCTCGGATGTGGATCGAGCGAATGGAATCCAACTCAGCCCGGATGGAAAGACTTTGTACATCGGAGATACATCCGGTCAATTCCTTCTGGCCTACGATGTCCAGTCCGATGGCACCGCCACGAGGCGCCGAAATTTTGCAAAGCTGGCCGACGGGCAGCAGCATGGAGCTGACGGCCTTACTGTGGACGCCGCCGGACGGCTCTATGTGGCCACCGGCATCGGTGTTCAGGTATTCAGTCCGAAAGGCCAGCATCTGGGCACGATTCCCTCACCGCGGCAAGTCACTACGGTCGCTTTCGCAGGACCTGACAAGAAAACCTTCTATTTTATCGGGCGAGGCACTGACGGAACCGGCGGCGAGGGCCCCAACGCGCGCTCACTATATAAGGTCCCGATGCTGGCGCAAGGTTTCAAAGGCCGCGCCAAGTAATTTACGAACTGATCCTCGCCAATTGAGCTTCCGTGCATTCTCTGATGATCGTAAGAAAGCGATTGAGGTTGTCCTTGTTTACGAATGGGTGTGGACCGCCAGGCTTACGGAAATTCAAAGCATGAAGTTTATCGAGCGCCTTGTCATAGAACGGATGCAGGGTCAGGTAAACATCGGCGTTTGCCTTAGCTGCGATATCCTGGAATCTCTTTGCCGAAGCACTCCAGGTTTTGAACGTTTCTTCCATGTTCGGAAAATATCGGACGCCGTTGCGCCCCACATCGGGATTGATACCACCCCAGACGGCCCCGACGTGCCGCTCGTTTCCATCCTTTAGCGGGACCAGCACAGAAACCGTTCCCGGTGTGTGGCCCGGCGTGATGTAGAGCGTCAGCGTCGTATCACCAAGCGTCAGCTTCATACCATCTGTAGCGACCATGTCTTTTTTCGGCTTGAGCTCCGCGGGATCGTTCGTTTTGGTCATGGCGTTCCAATCCGCTTCGGACATGATGACGCGTGCGTTGTAGGTCTTCTGCAGATATGGGGCGCCGTAGAAGCGATCTCCATGAACGTGGGTCAGGATCACATACTTGATCTGTGCCGGATCCTCGTTCGCTTTCTTCAAGTCGTCGCCAACCAGCCCTTTGCCGGAGTTCTCGTCGGCGGTTGGATAACCGCGGCCGTTTTCGACGGTCATCTCTACCACGAAGGGAACGTCGTCGGTCAGGGTCGCGATGATGTGTTCCGGGTTGATAATCTGCACCGCCTCATCGGTAATGATGCTCGCCGCCGTGACCACGCCTCGCTCGTGGCGATCGATGCGGATGGTGCGCGGTTGCTCGCTGGAGTTCTTGAC
>CAZNBG010000306.1:0-4284 GCA_964570915.1 uncultured Nitrospira sp.
CCTCCCCGGACGGGGTCTTTGTTCCGTCGGGGTGAACGTTGCGGAGGTCAGTACATCGGAGATTATCGGCATGTCGGTATCCAGCGGCGCTTGACCAATGCCACAGATGACCTCGGAACTAATGTACTCGAAATGGGGAGTGTCGCCACGAGTCACAGCTCCCAAGCAGATCACCGCATCGAACCGGCTCGACTTGGCCATGGTGCGGGCCACAAGCGGAATTTCGAACGCTCCTGGAACTTTCACCACTTCAATGTGTTTTGCATCCACACCGCGTCCTTCAAGTGTGCGACGGCAGGCGTCGAGCAACTTGCCCGTCACGCGCGAATTGAACTTCGCCACGACGATACCGAATCTCAGTCCCGTTGCGGAAGGTCCCGCCTTTCGATTTATCATCTTTCAATAGCCGTCTTGGCTCAAACTCCGCTGCTGATGGGACTTGAGCTGGATCCGCTCGTCAGACTTTCTTGAGAATATGCCCTAGCTTCGCTTTCTTCGTCTGCAGATACCGAACATTCGCGGGGTGCGGGGGGATCTCGATCGGAACACGTTCGACGACCTTCAGACCATAGCCTTCGATCCCAACGATCTTTCGGGGATTATTCGTGATCAACTTGATCTGGTGCAGGCCCAGGTTCGCTAAAATTTGTGCGCCGACTCCATAGTCACGGAGATCCGCCTTGAACCCGAGTTGCAGATTAGCTTCCACCGTATCACTCCCCTGATCCTGTAGGCCATAGGCCTTGATCTTATTCAGCAGCCCGATCCCGCGACCTTCTTGGTTCAGATACAGGAGCACTCCGCGGCCTTCCTTCTGAATGATCTCCATCGCGGCATGCAATTGATCACGGCAATCGCAACGCAGCGAGCCCAGCGCATCGGCCGTCAGACATCCGGAGTGTACGCGGACAAGTGTCGGAGGGCCGCTGTCGACATGCCCTTTGACCAAGGCAATATGCGTCACACCGTCAATCTGATTCTCGAATGCCACCGCTTCGAACTCGCCAAAGGTCGTGGGCAACCGCGCGCTCGCGACTCGCTTGACGAAGGTTTCTCTCCTCATGCGATATTCGATCAAGGCCTTGACCGTGACCATCTTGAGCTTATGGGTCTTGGCAAACTTCGTCAGCTCGGAGACGCGGGCCATGGTGCCATCCGCATTCATGATCTCGCATATCACTCCGGCAGGCTGGAGTCCGGCCAACCGGGCGAGATCAACCGACCCTTCCGTCTGTCCGGCGCGGCGGAGCACCCCGCCTGTTTGCGCTTTGAGCGGAAAAACGTGACCAGGCCGCGCAAGATCGCTCGGCTTTGATTTTGGGTCGATCGCCACATGGATCGTCGTGGCTCGATCGGCTGCCGAGATCCCCGTCGTAATGTCTTTACGCGCATCGATCGATACTGTAAAAGCGGTGCCGAACGCAGCGGTATTTTCGGAAGCCTGCTGCGGCAACTGCAGTTCTTCCACCCGCTCAGGCGTCAAAGCCAAGCAAATCAGGCCTCGGGCATGCATCGCCATGAAGTTGATGATCTGTGGAGTCACTTTCTCTGCTGCGATGACCAGGTCACCCTCATTCTCGCGATCCTCATCGTCCACCAAGATGATGCACTTTCCCTTCTTGATGTCACGAACCGCGTTTTCAATAGTATCGAAAGGAGTCGTCATATTCAGATGGAGAGCCGTGTTCAATCTTTACCGATAATGCGGCGACAATTTACCATTAAACATTGAAGATTTAGAAGCACGGAGGTTGACAGATAACCCTGTTTTTGCCCCGACTGTCAACCAAAAAAAGATCGCAATTACCCGAGCGTTGTCGCAAAAGAGGCCTCCTCCATACCGTCCATAATTCTCCGGACCACGCATCAGAGGGAACAGCATTGTTGCCGCCTAGGAATCTGGTGTAGTCTTCTGCTCTGTATGTCCATTCTCGACGAGACAGATACGGAGCCGAACGAGTTCGAAGACGCTGCCCCCTCTCAGGCGGAGCCGAGTGAGATTCCTGCCAGCGCTGAGCTTAGCCCGGCTCCTGAACATGATACAAGCCCCCGAGCCGACACGACCGCAGTAGTACCGGTCACAGCGTTGCAGCAGTACCTGGCCGAGGTGCGTCGGTACCCGTACCTCTCAAAAGAAGAGGAACTTCAACTTTTTCAAGAGTACCGCACACACGGCAGCCGCGAAGCAGCGGTCAAGCTCATCATGGCCAACCTGCGTGTGTCGGTCTCAATCGCGGCCGAGTACCTGCATACCGGCGCCGACCACATGGATCTGATTCAAGAAGGCAACGTTGGTTTGATGCAAGCCATCAAGAAATTTGACCCCTCGAAGAATGTGCGGTTCTATGCCTATGCCGCATGGTGGTCACGGGCCTATATTCTGCGTTATCTGTTACATACATTTCGACTGGTCAAGGTTGGGACAACTCAGGATCAGCGGAAGCTGTTTTATAATTTACGAAAGGAGAAGGCGAAGCTCGAGCGGGACGGCTTCGCGCCCGACACCAAATTGCTCGCTGATCGCCTGAACGTTCGCGAGCGGGATGTGATCGAGATGGATCAGCGCCTCGGCAACTGGGAATTATCTCTCGACCAGCCGATCGGTGAAGATCAGGAAAGCACCCTGCTGGATGTTTTGCCGTCTCACCAAGAACCGGCAGACGAGCAGATCGCCGATCATCAGCTAAAAACTCTCTTTCGGGCGAAGCTCGCCGAGTTCATCAAAACCTTGGAAGAACGAGATAGGGATATTCTTCGAAACCGCATCTTGTCCGAGACCCCCCTTACTTTGGACGACTTGGGCGACAAGTACGGTGTGACAAAGGAACGGACCCGCCAATTGGAAGCGCGTATTATCAAACGCCTCCGTGATTACATGAAAAAAGACATCAAGGATTTTGACCGTTTGCGGACATGACCTTCTGATCGAATCCGCTTCCTCCCTCACGCAAAAAACCCTAGAATATCGGTTTCACAATGGGTTACGATGCAGGAGGGTTCAATGAGCGGCGAGAATGTCGGGGCTATAAAAATCCCTCAAGTCCCCTCTTGACTTGGATGAACGAAGGCCTATCTACACCGAGTCATAGGCTTTTGGGGTCACAAGCGAGTTCAGCCCAACTCTCAACCGTCAACACCTAACGAGTTAACTTTCATCAGGAGGAGGTTCTGTTATGGGTACAGCCGAGAAGGAAAAAAAGAATGTTGCCAAAGGATTCCAGCCCTTGGGTGAACGGGTATTCGTGACGTACACCGAGGAATTGGATCGCACCGCCGGTGGAATTTACGTGCCTGATTCAGCGAAAGAAAAACCCCAACGGGGAGTGGTCCAGGCCGTCGGCAAGAAAGTGGAGAACGTGAAGGTCGGTGATCAAGTCCTGTTCGACAAGTATTCAGGCAGTAAGCTTCGAATTGAGGACGAAGAATGTTTGATCCTCAAAGAAGAAGACATCCTCGGAGTCTTCACCAGCTAAGGTCATGTCGCAAGCAACCCAGGCGAAATAATAGAAAACGATAACAGGAGGAATCCAATGGCAAAGCAACTCATGTACGGCGATACAGCACGAGCTTCTATCCTGAAAGGGGTGAACCAGCTCGCAGACGCCGTGAAAGCGACACTCGGACCCAAGGGTCGGAATGCGATTCTGGACAAGAAATTCGGCGCACCCACCATTACCAAGGACGGCGTCACGGTCGCCAAAGAAGTTGAGCTGAAGAACCCATACGAAAACATGGGCGCCCAGTTGGTTCGCGAAGTGGCCAGCAAGACCAGCGACACTGCGGGAGATGGAACGACCACGGCAACAGTGTTGGCCCAGGCGATCTTCCGCGAAGGCGCAAAGAACATCACTGCCGGCGCCAATCCGATGGAGATCAAGCGGGGGATCGATAAGGCCGTCGAGGCCATCACCGCCGAGCTCAAGAAGCTCAGCAAACCCTGTCAAAACAAGACCGAGATCTCTCAAGTGGGCACCATCTCGGCCAACAACGACAAGGCCATCGGCGATTTGATCGCAGAAGCCATGGAAAAGGTTGGTAAGGACGGCGTCATCACGGTGGAAGAAGCCAAGTCAATGACCACCTCGCTGGATGTCGTCGAGGGTATGCAGTTCGATCGCGGATACATCTCCCCTTATTTCGTCACCAACGCTGAGCGGATGGAATGCTCCGTGGAAGAGCCGCTCATTTTGATCAACGAGAAGAAAATCAGCAGCATGAAGGACCTGCTCCCGCTGCTCGAGCAGGTAGCCAAGATGGGCAAGCCGCTGGTCATCCTCGCCGAAG
>CAZNBG010000307.1:0-4269 GCA_964570915.1 uncultured Nitrospira sp.
AAAAGAAAGACTGTGGGTTCGCGTTCTGCACAAACAGCGTTGAACCGCTCAGACTGCCGTCCGCGTTGATCCGGATGAGTCTAAAATCTTTTTCCGTTATCGGATCCTTATACGCCCGGCGCAGAAACCGTAGTCCATTGGTCTGGACCAGCTGATCGATTGAACCCGGATAAACGCCGAACTTTCGTTGATACTTCTGAATTGCGCGCGTGTACTCTTCTCCGCGAAATATCAGTTCTTTTTCGCGCTCGCGTTTCGCCTGCATCTGGTAAGCCGGGACGGCGGCGGCAGCGAGAATAGAAGCAGCGGCGGCGAAAAAGATCAGCGCTGCGAGTGAAAATCCGGCGTCTGGACAGTGTTTGTTCATGACTACTTCAACAACGGGAGCGTTTGGCGTCGATTGGTCTCGAGATCTTCAACCTCAATTGAACCCGTCGAGAGCTGATTGACGCGATAGCGCCCCATGAGAATTTCGCCCCGCGTAACATTGTAGTGACGGGACGCATCGTCGGTCAGGAAAGCGGTGATCTGCCCGCCGGGCAAATTCTCGACGGCATAGCCCTGGTACTTAAGCGGAATGGGCGGTGGTCCAGGCGGCGCCGCGACTACAGGTGGGCGGACCGAGGATGGCGGCAAGCCGGCAGCTGGTGGAACAGGTGACGGCACAGGCGTGGTTGACGCCGAACCCCTAGGCCCAGCCGGCGCAGACGGGCGCGGGGGGGCAGGAGGCCTCTGGTATTGGAAAACATTTTTCCGTCCGATCTCTTCCGCTGAACCTTCAGGCTTGTCGATCAGATCCAGCCGTATTCGCGCATCGGTTGGAGCCGGCGGATTTGCAGATGTTTTCGCCTCAGACACTTGTACGGCCGCTGTCGTAGACGGCTGGTTCATGCGGTAGCCCAAAACGACAGTCATACCAAGAACAACCAGGAGCACGATGAGAATTCTGAACTTTTGACGATCCTGTTTATTCATTGATAAAAAAATGTCTCGAGACTCAAGCCAAGCGAAATGTCGGTCGATCCCGGCGCCGGCGAATCCGTACCGTGCAGATCGATGGAGTTGATGATAAAAAACGTCTCGGAATTCTCCAGATCCTTGATGAAATTCACCACGTTCGGATAGGTACCCAGCATCGGTATCTTTATTTTAACGGAATACAGCCCGTATTGCGGAGCCTGGTCGATACTGTAATCCTTGTGGGTATTTTGTACTTCGGCCTCTCGAATCATACCGTCGAGACGTACCAGGATTTCCGACCATCCCGCATTCCGCGGTATGAAATGCATCGAGAACAACCGTTGGCGGTCTTGCTCCAATGTCGCGAGCTGAGCATTGAGCCGTTCCAAACTGTCAATTCTTTGCCGGCGCGTTTGGATATCGCGCCGAAAACGTTCGGTGGAATCCTGCAACCGGTAATACTCGGAACGGGCAGGCTGATAGAGTATGAAAAAGAACAGCAGATTCACGACCCCCATAACAGCAAGCAAGCTTGAGAACAAAAATTGCTTACGCTTCCGCCGGTAGGTCCTCATTGGGTTTCCTTTTCCGGATGATAGGCGACGCTCAGTTTGATATCGATATCTACTGATGCAGTCGTCTGTCGTTTCTGCTCCGTGCTGACCTTGATATTAGTAAAAACAGGCGACTTCTCCAGCCTGTGGATGAATTCCGAGACATCGGCGATGCTGCGGCCTTGTAAGTCGATTTGCAACGTGATTTCCCCGTTGCCGATCTCCGGAGTCAGGTTCACAAGGTGAACATTGTTAGGGACCAACGTCTCGAGATCCGCCAGAAGCCGAGTCCACGAGAAATTCTTTCGCGCAATCAAGCGATTCAGGAATCCGATCTCGTTGAGCTTGGCGGTTGACTCCGGCCGATCCAGCCGCGACTCCATTTCAGCAACGCGGCTGCCCAGCGATTCTGCTTCGATTCGGCTGTCCACTTCCGCCGTTCGGATGATATTCGCCAGTTTGGAAAAACGGACAAAACCCATGGCTTGCCAGACCGACACGAGCAGCAGCAGCGCAAGAAGGACTGCCAGCGCAAAATTGATGATCCGGTATGCCGGAAAAGGCCTGGTTGAAAGATTTAGATCGAATTCTGCCACGTAATTAAGTCCCGCTACGGATTTGTGCTAACTCCACGGAGCCGTCCCGTGGAGTCGATGGAAAATCGGAGCGGGAGTTAAAATGCACGCTCCCAAGTGCGGGCTTGAAAATATCGGAGACGTCCGTTGGTCCGATTCGCTGGGGAGACAAGCCAAGTTTCGCTTGAAGCTCAATTAATGACAGACGGATCTCCGAACTGTAGCCGCACACGAACAAATTTTTGAGCCCGGTTCCTCCTAACTTGTCCTGGTAATACATCACCGTCGGATAAGACGCGTCGTACAAAGACGCCTCACTTACGCGCCGGTAGAACTGAATGCGCTGGTCTTTGAATACGATTGTCGTCACGCAGTCCGAACCGACCTTCAAAACCAGACTGTCGCCCGCAGGCGGGTGCAAGAGATTCAATGCGGCGAGGGTTGAAGGCACAACCATGCCGGCATGAATGTCCATCGCGTCGAACAGATTTTCGTATTCCTCGACAATAGCCCGTGGGGAGAGTGCAACCAGCATCTCTACCCCGGCGCCTCCGCTTTGCGGTCCCAGGATGCGATAAGCGACTTGAGCAGAATCGACATCGAAAGGTATTGTCTTCTTGAGCTTCCACCGGATGAAGGTGCGCTGCTCATCAGGATCTTTCGACGATTTTTCTGCCGTTAAGAATGCGATCCGGCTTGAATCGTCCGGCACAACCAGCACGATCTCACTTCCAGAAAACCCTGCCTGGGTCAAAAGCTGCTTCACACTCGATCGTAGCAAATCGGAATTCCGGATATTGGCTTCTGAGTATGAAGTCGACACAACACCCGCGGGTAATTCGGACGCCGCTGTCGCTCGAATTCCGCTGCGGCTGCGGTCCACGCCGGCCACAATGATGTGTCTGGACGTCAGCTCGCAAGCCCATAACGGCACCTGCGGTTTGAAAACATCACTAATCTTTTCGGTAAGTCCCTTACTCAATGAATGTGACCTTGTTAATTTCTTTCATCGTCGTGATGCCGGCGAATACTTTATCGAGAGCCGATTCGCGAAGAAAAGTCATGCCCTCATCGTGCGCAGCGCGCTTGATCTCCGATGTCGGTCGTCTTTCGATGATCATTTCGCGAATGTGATCGGAAAGATCGAGCAGCTCCTGAATCGCGGTCCGGCCGCGATAGCCCGTACCATTGCATTCCAGGCAACCCTCTCCTTCATAGAAGGTGAAATCCCGGTACTGCTCCGGTTTTAGTCCGGATTCGGTCAATACCTGGTCGCCATAGTGAACCGGCTTCTTGCAGTTTCCGCAAATCATTCGCACGAGGCGCTGTGCCAGGATGCAATTAAGAGCCGAGACGAAGTTGTACGGGTCCACACCCATATTCAGGAATCGGCCCAGAACATCGACGACGTTATTGGCGTGAACTGTTGTGAAGACCAGGTGACCTGTGAGCGC
The DNA here is from genome assembly GCA_964570915.1 of uncultured Nitrospira sp. Taxonomy (GTDB): domain Bacteria; phylum Nitrospirota; class Nitrospiria; order Nitrospirales; family Nitrospiraceae; genus Nitrospira_D. The sequence continues at coordinate 3,544 of CAZNBG010000307.1, forward strand.
CGATTGAATTGCAATCTGTGCGGTCTCGACGTCGCGGATCTCTCCGACCATGATCTTGTCCGGATCATGGCGCAGAATCGAGCGCAGCCCGCGCGCGAAAGTCAGACCTTTCTTTTCATTGACGGGTATCTGCGTGATGCCCCGGATTTGATATTCGACCGGATCTTCAATCGTGAGAATTTTGTCTTCTTCGTTTCGGATCTCCATCAATGCGGCGTACAGCGTCGTTGTCTTGCCGCTGCCGGTCGGGCCGGTCACCAAGATCATTCCGTACGGCTCGCTGATGTAGCGCCGGAATTTCTTGACATCGTTGTCGGAAAATCCGACGACCTCGAGGCTCAGCGTACGGAATTTGTCGCTGATCGATTCCTTGTCGAGGATACGGATAACGGCATCTTCACCGTGAATCGACGGCATGATGGAGACACGAAAGTCGATGGATCGTCCCTTGTACCGCGTCTTGAACCGGCCATCCTGGGGGACGCGGCGTTCCGAGATGTCCAGCTCCGACATAACCTTGATGCGCGAAATAATGGTTGAGTGATGTTCTTTCGCGATCGGTGCCATCGCCTCATTTAGAGAACCATCAATACGATACTTCACGCCGACTTCCGTATCTCTTGTCTCAATATGAATATCACTGGCCCGCCGTTCGAGCGCTGTGAAGATGATGGTGTCGAGGAGCCGGATCATCGGACTAGACTCTTCCTGCGTGATCTTCTCGAT
>CAZNBG010000308.1:0-4265 GCA_964570915.1 uncultured Nitrospira sp.
CAGTCTGAGCGGCAGGAAATCGAGCGGCATGTCACGCACACCTTCGAATTCCTCTCGAAAATTCCATGGACGAGGATGCTCCGCGATGTGCCGTCCATCGCGTGGAGCCATCATGAAAAACTCGACGGCAGCGGCTATCCTCGAGGGCTCGCCCATGATCAGATTCCGCTTCAATCCCGTATGATGACGATTTGTGATATCTACGATGCGCTCGCGGCATCGGATCGGCCCTATAAGGCGGCCGTCGAACCAGATCTTGCAGTCGGCTACTTGATCAGACAGGCACAAGAGGGGAAGCTCGATCCGGATCTCGTCGAAGTGTTTGCAAGCCAGAAAGTTTACCTGGTCACTCGCCCGCGCTTGTCTCCGCGTAAAGCTGCGTGAACTCACCTCTCGCGGTGCGCCACGATCCCATTGTTGTAGTTCCGTCTAATATGCTTAACGTACGCGGGCTTCTGATCCCAGAGATCCTGCCCGGCCAACGGATGACTGCGCCGCATACACCGCCACTGGCTCCTGCCGCCCCTTGACCGTCACCGCTCTCAGGGGGAGAAGCTGAATATCCTGTCCGCCCTGGTGAGCATGCAGTTCCATCGAATGCAATCCCGATTTGAGCCGTGATGCCGTCGATTCGGTCAACAGAATCGGATGGCCCAGTGTTCTCGTCAATCCCTGAATGCGTGCGGCCAGGTTTACCGGATCTCCGATCATGGTGTAGTCGATTTTTTTTCCTTCGGCTCCGATATTTCCAACGACGACCATGCCCGTATTGATGCCGATCCCATTGTCGAGAATGGGCTTTCCTAACCTCTTCCACGCGTCTTGCAATTCCTCCAGCCGAGCGCGCATTTCCAAGGCACATCGCACCGCCAAACCGGCATGGTCCGGTTGATCGATCGGCGCCCCCCAGAAGACGACGATCTCGTCTCCTACGAACTTGTCGAGTGTGCCGTCCCACCGAAAAATAACCTCGGTCATCGCAGAGAGATATTCGTTGAGTTGTGCGACGACATTTTCGGCCGAACGCTGTTCACTATAAGTCGTAAAGCCGACGAGATCCACGAACATCATGGTCAATTCTTTGCGCTGTCCTCCCAGCGTGGCTTTGGACGGACAGGCCACGAGTTCCTGGACGATCCGGGGGCTCACATACCTGGCAAACATGGAGTGGATTTCACGCGCCTGCCGTTCCTTGAGAACATAGTTGAGGACGGTTGTCGCCATGAATACCGAACCAATGGTCAGAGCGGGCATCACCACGGGGAGACACATTCCATGCGTCACAAACATGCCTTGGGCGGCACCCGCGTACCCGATCCCGATCGCTGCCGCCAGACACGTTCCATGGAAGGCGCGTACTCGCGGCAACGTGCAGGCCAGCACGAGTCCGAATAAAAGAACCAAACCGAGTTCGATAGGGCCAGTCCAGAGCCCGGCGGTCAGAAACCGTTGGTGGAGAATGTTCTCAACGACTGTCGCGTTCTTTTCAACCCCTGGGAAATTGGCGGAGAAGGGCGTACTGAGCTGATCGTAGGTTCCCAGGGCGGCGGTGCCCACAAGCACAGCCTTCCCTCGGAAAACATCGGGCGGCACTCGCTGATGGATGACGTCTGTCGCAGATACCCATGGAAATCGAAGATCTCGTCCGAGATAGTTGATGAGCATGCGGAGTTTCTGATCCGTCGGGACGATGATATTTCCAACCGTCACTCCCTCCCCGAGGAGCAGTGCCATGTGTTCTCGTGGCTGATCGAGATACAGCCGGGCCACCTCTAACGCGAAGGACGGGAAATAGGCATCTCCATGCCGCAGGGCGAGCACCTCCCGCCGTGTGACACCATCGTGGTCCGGTAATCGATAGACATGCCCAAGTCCCGTCGCTTGGCGGGCAAATCTGTCGAGCGGTGGAAGTATGGCCGCAGCCTCATACACACCGATTTCTTCGGCCGCCTTCGTCTGCCTGACTATCATGAACTCGCTTTGTTTGAGGGTCTCGGACACGACCCTGGTCGCAGAGGTCGATGAACCAACGGCTTTACCCTCCGGCACAAAAAATGGCATGGTCAGGACAATCTTACCCGCCTGAGCCATGCTATTCTCGAAACGTTGATCTGTGTCCAGCGCGTTGAGGCGTGTGCGTAACGCACCGAATACTCGGTCACCAAGACGTCCATCGCGTCGCTCGGCAAACGACCATCGCTCGAGGTCACGAACTGCAGCGGATTCCTCCGGCTCGGCATAGATGATATCGATGCCGATGACCGCCGGTTGTTGTGCGCCGATTCGCTCTACAAGGAGAGCCTGTTTGTCACGTCCCCAGGGCCATCGGCCAATTTCCTTGAGACTTTTCTCATCGATCAAGACAAGCGCGATTTCTTGTCCCGGGCTGCGTTCCCCTCGCAGCCTAAGTTGAAGATCCAATGCGTCATTGTTGAGTCGCACGAGCACATTGGGAGTCAGCCATGACACGCACGCTAACCCCGCCGTTATGGCCATTCCCAACACAATACCCAGTCGAGATCCGGTCTCTCGGCTCTTCCCAGTTGGAGATTTCACGAGGTCATTCACCGTTCAGAGCCACGGAGAGGGATTGAGGGCACACCGTATACCATTGTGCCTGGCTATCCCGGAAGAACAAGACAATTTAGACAGTTCGCATCCTGGATGGTGGGCGGTCTTGATCCCATTGGACCAAGACCGCCGCACCCAACTAGACAAGGCGAGTCTTTAGTGAAGCAAATTGAGCGCGCCGTTGATGACGGCAGGAGGGGTTGTCAATACTGTAGTCACAAGAGGTGTCACAGGAGCGACCAGCGGGGTAATGACGGGAGCAACGGGTGTGACAACTGTTGTGATAACCGGAGCAATCGGTGCCACGACTGTCGAGATCACCGGGACCACTGGGGCCAGAACTGTCGATATGATCGGAGCGACCGGCGCGACGACCGTTGAGACCACCGACGTCAATGGAGCCACGGACACGGTCGTAGACCCTATCGAAACGGACCCCACAGAAAGCGAACCTACGGAAATCGTTCCGCCGGAAGCGTTCGACGTCCCCACGGAAACTGCCCCTACGGTTAAAGACCCATTCAAAAGTGTGCCCGATGTGCCGGTCGTTGTTGCCCCGTTGGTATCCCCGGAAGACCCAGGAATCAATGTGGCCAAGGCTGTCAGGGATCTCAATAAATTGGCGTCGATACTCAGCGCTTGAAGTGCGTGTGCCGGCAATTCAACGAGTAGTGCATCCCGCAAGGTTGTCAGCTCCACTGCCCTTAATGCCTCGGCAAGTCCAACGGGAGAAGACGCTTGCATCTGTTGGGCGACACGGCGCACACCTGCCTGAGCAGGACTTGCTTCCTGGCCTCCATCGGTCACATGGATCGAGACCGGTGTCGCTGCGTTGTGTCCCGTCGAACGCGAAGCAGAACCAGTGGCTTCGCCAAGATGATGCGGCATGGGAACCGACGGGGCTTTACCCTCTTCTGCGATCGCAAAAAATCCGGGATCGACGGCCACCGTGGTTCCGCCCGACGTAAAATCGACACGCCCCTTTTCGCCGATGTTGATAATCCCCGACTGTCCGTTTGCCGTCCACACCGTGAAATAGGTTCCACGTGCCGCCGCGACCGCCGAAGGGGTGTGGACCTCGAATTTCGATCCATTAGCCTTGAACACTTTGCTCACCAATGCTCGAACCTGCCCCTGCATAAGCTTCACGATCGCCCGCCGAACGTTCTGGTCGGGATCATAGACGTATTCATTGATCTCGACCCGGCTGTTTTCTCCCACCGTCAGCATACTGTCGTCCTGGAAAAATGCTCGTGTGCGGGACTCGTTGTGTGTCTGGATCACATCCTTAAACAGGACCGTGTCATGCAGGTTGACCGGAAGAGCGCGTGCCTCGCTTGGATGGGTCACACTGACCTGGCCAATGACTGCGGTATAGAACCCAATGCCTTTCTCTGTGCTTTCTGAGGCGAAGGCAAGGGAGGAAACGGACATCAGGCTTATTCCGACTAACCCCTGAAACAATCGATTTGTACTCATGACGCGATTCCCTCCGTACTGAGGAGACCATGCTGCTGACGGAATCGGAGTTCCCAACGTTCGTCATGGAGAATGGCATGAACCGTACCGGAACGGCATTTCTCCAGAGGAGGCCGGTGTTTCTCCAACTCATTGCCAAGGTTGGCGTCTGCTCACTGCTTATTTTTGGGTCCCCCTCGAACATACTACCACTTTAGTACAATTTTTGATTGGTT
>CAZNBG010000309.1:0-4262 GCA_964570915.1 uncultured Nitrospira sp.
TCGTTCCAGCGTCCGACGCGGATGTAGATGTGCGCGGGCATGTGCACCAGGTGGCCGGCGCCCGGCATGAGCCGCGCCAGGCGCTCGGCGCACGGCACCGCGGCCTGCGGGTTCAGCGCTTCGACGGCGTGGATGTAATAGTGGCACGCGCCGGGGTGGTTCGGGTTGCGGGCAATGACCTTCCGAAGCTGGCCCACGATTTCATCCGTGCCGGGGTATGCCGTGCCGTCCGGCCGCCAGTAATTCCACGGGCGGAGGTCCATCAGCGATTCGGCGTACAGGGTTGCCGCGTCGAGATCCTTGGGATAGGTCTTGGTCAACTGCTCCATCGCGTGTGAATACAGGGTATCCAATCGGACACGATCGGCCGGCGGGTCCGCCTCATAACGCTGCGCGAGTGCCTCGATGTATGCGCGTTCAGAAGCCGTGGCGTGGGACTTGAGCCTCAACGCTTTCTGGACCGCCGCGTAGGCGGCGACTCCGCTTGCCGAATTCATAGGCACGTTGACATGCGGTCCGTATGCGAGTGCGATCCCCCAGTAGCACATGGCGCACGTGGGGTCGAGTTCTGCGGCGCGCGTGAACGAGCGGATCGCTTCCGCATGATTGAATCCGTACACGAGTCGCAAACCCTGGTCGAAGTACTGCTGTGTGGCCGGAACTCGTGTGGAGATGCGTTTGTGATGGGAACCGAGGTCCGTATAAAGAGGGACCGTGTCGGAACGCTTCGGCGGCGCCGGTGCCTCTGTCGACTCTGTGGTCAAGCCGGGGGCGGCGCTGACAAGCAGAACAGCCGCTGCGAATCCGATGATGTGGGCGGACTTCATGGCATGCCTCCTTCCTCTCTCAGGCGCGGAACGTAACTGTCGGGTGGTACCAGCGAGGTGAACGGTGATCAAATTGTCAATCGTCGTCATCATGCTGCTCCTTGTTGTGAGTGGATGATCCTGTATAGCAGCATCGATGCCAGCGCAGTAGCATAGCACAAGACGTCGGAACTTCAGCGACTTAGAATCAGGCTCAGGAAAATCGGTGCCGCTGATATCCCGTGGTTTGCGAAATCTCGCGAGAAGGTTTGTGAGATTTCGTAAATCGGTGAGGCAGAAACTCGTATCGATGAAAGATCGTGAGGAAACTCATTCGGTATGCGTATTGTCGCTCCCGCTTCATTTCTGGATAGCCGAAGATATGGATCTGATCGATACACCTAGGATCATTTTTTATTCACTGGATCAAACCTGATTGAGCATCACGCCAGTAGAACTCCGCGACAATCTTACATTCTGATTTGGGCGCGGTACTTGCCTATATATTTTCAAGAGTGTGACCGCGTCCAAGTCTTTGGTGATCCGACGAGCGCGACCTCACGAGAGAGCCGCCTAAGGGGAAACTGCCACCGGAACACGTGTCATCATCGCGGAACATCCGCAGTGCGATACCAACTCACACTGAGAGCGGATTTGACTATTTTGCAAGGACTGCCTCCGTGGGAGCCGTGCCTGAGGTCGTCCGATCCGAACTATAGGGTGAACCGATGCTTATTCCTATAACAACCAGCGCTGACGTTCGCTGGTTTCGCGAAGGGATCATTCCTGAAGAACTCATGGTGTGGTTCAAACGCGGCAAAGCCATGCATGAGGATGCTCGGCAACGTTACCTCTACTTGCCGTTTACTCATGCGAGAACCGTCGGTTTTACGCTCCGCGAGGGAACGCTCTATATTCAGTCGCTCCAGAAATCGTTGGGTCTGCATCGTTTTGCAGCCAATCTCAAGGGACACGTACAACTTTGGATAAGGTGGTCGCATAAAATTTCGGAGATCGATAGGGATCTGCGCACCCTATTTGAGAATGATCGGTGGGCGAATGTTTGCGAACAACGCCGCTTCAGGAAGTTTTGTCTACACCAGGGAAAGGTGAGTGAGGTCCCAGGGAATGACTGCATCGCTCAGACAGCGTGTCACGTTGAGCTCACCGAGATAGAAGTGGGCGCCAAAAAGTTTTGGAGTTTCGGGATCGAATCGTTCGGTCATGCCGAACAAGTTGAAGAGACATTGAATGCCGTTTCCACCTATTGTTTTTCAGAACGGCAGTCCCCTCTGAAACGCGCATTGAACTGTGCCCAGTCACGCTCCTATCCGGAATGGATCCTCAGTGTACGTCCTAGACCTTCTCAGTTTCCCAGCAAGCGGGATGAACGCATGATCGGTATCGGGAACCAGACGGCAAGCCGCACTCGGAAACAACTGACTGAGATGCGAAGGGAATCTCTCGAGGAGCTGGAATGTCTGGCTCACAAGTATGACCGTTACCTCAGTAAGGATGAGCTGGGGGAAATAATAGGACGGAAAATATAGAGGTCTGCGTACCCATCACAGGCTTGAGATTCTTTTCAGGCTTGTCCAATCCCTTACGTGATTCCCTCGTCTCGGTGGCAGATTTCGAGGCTCTTGCCGCTCGGGTCCTCGAAAAACACTGCATAATACCCCGGACCTTTACCAGAGCCAGGCCCTTCGACATGTCGAGCGCTCGCATGGACCGCAATCTTGGCGAGCCGGTCCACGTCACAATCCCAGTGCCAGCAGCAGAGTTTCATAAAAGGCGCGCACCTCGGTCAGGCTGCGTGCCCGCACATCCATATGATCGAATCGCCGTCTCACAATGAGAAATTATAACAAAGGAGGTAGGGGAGCGGGTGAATGAGATGGCGAAGAGGAGGTGCGGATGCGCTCGTGCAGCGTGTCACGTTGATACAGAGGGTGGAAATTGTGTCGGGAGCGCGTTCTTTTTCCGTGCGTCCTCTTAACCTATTATTTACGTCTTCGTAACGTCTCTGTCATCCTCTCCGCACACGATAGGCCACTCCATACTGAGGCCGACTAGCGCCTTCATCCAGAGCAAAGAACAATCAAGACTTGTGTTGGTTACGGGAGGGATATCGCATGGATCACTCGCATGTGCTTGAGCAACCGTATGCTTCTGGTGCGTCTCGAATATCATTCAACGTAATGTTTTCATTGCTGATCGCGTGCGGAGCTGGCTATGCGGCCTATGCGTTGCTTCACGATTTGACGAGCGTCTCCCATACCTCCACCTTCGCCTATGGCCTCTTAGTCTTGGCGCTCGCGATAGCCTTGGGCTTTGAGTTCGTGAATGGGTTTCACGATACCGCCAATGCGGTCGCCACCGTCATCTATACGCATTCACTCAAGCCTCACGTTGCCGTCATCTGGTCGGGAGTCTGGAACTTTATCGGTGTGCTCATGTCGAGCGGAGTCGTCGCGTTTGGAATTATTGCGTTGCTTCCAGTCGAGCTCATCCTCCAGGTCGGGAGTCAGGCCGGTTTTGCCATGGTCTTTGCGCTGTTGTTCGCCGCCATCATGTGGAATCTCGGTACGTGGTACTTCGGGTTACCGGCATCCAGTTCTCACACCCTCATCGGTTCGATCATCGGCGTGGGTCTCATGAACCAGCTCATGCAAAAGAACACGGGAACCACGAGCGGCGTCGATTGGGCCCAGGCGACAAAGATTGGGTACTCTCTGCTCCTCTCCCCATTGACCGGCTTCATTTTTGCTGCACTCCTTCTGCTAACCGTCAAATATTTTGTTCGTGACCCTTCCCTCTACCGCTCACCGGAGGGAAATCGACCTCCTCCTTTTTGGATTCGCTCTCTGTTGATTTTGACCTGCACGGGCGTGAGCTTTGCGCACGGCTCAAACGATGGCCAAAAAGGCATGGGGTTGATCATGCTCATTTTGATCGGCACAGTGCCGGCCGCCTATGCGTTAAACCACGCCGTCCCTGCCGCGCAATTACAGTCGTTCGTGGCCGAATCTCATGCCGCCAGCGATCTCGTTGAGAAGTATCTCACGGCACCGATAGGTACTGCCCCGCTTAGCGATGCGCGGGGACACGTCACAGACTACCTAAAAACACGCGAGCTGACTCCAACCACCCTGTCGGCACTTCAGCAGCTGATCACGGACATTTCGCAGCACGTGTCTCGTTACGAAACCTATACGATGGTTCCAGAAGATCTCCAGGGCAATATTCGCAATGACATGTACTTGGTGTCTGAAACGCTACGCCGAATGGACAAGGCTGGAACACCGAAATTTATGGAAGCGGACAGCGCAGTGTTGAAATCGTATAAGACGCATCTCGATCGGGCGACAAAATTCATTCCTGACTGGGTCAAAATATCGGTCGCCATTTATTTGGGATTGGGGACTATGGTCGACTGGAAACGAATTTGAATGA
>CAZNBG010000310.1:0-4246 GCA_964570915.1 uncultured Nitrospira sp.
ATCGTCCCTCAATTGATATTCGCATATGGGCTATGTAAAAAAACTTGCGGGTTCGCAGAGCAGGCACACGGCATCACCGCTGAAAGAACACCCTCGACATGACAATAATCGCACACATTGTCCTTAATGAACTAAAACGAACTGTTACCCATTAAATGCGCGACGTTCTCGACTTTTCCAGTGCTGAGATTGTCCATGCAAATGACATGATGCCCTTGACTGATGAGCGACTCGGCAAGATGGCTTCCCAGAAACCCGGCTCCCCCTGTCACTAAAATGCGCATAGTCCGAACTCCTCTCAGTTTTGACTCGGCCAAGCTTATCACAAATTACAGCGAGCAAGAAGCAACCGCAGCACCAAAGCCGATCGTCCGGGCGGTCTAGTCATACCATCATCTAGCGGTACGGATTAGGTCAGGCCGTCAACTCGTCCCCTCTTTGACCTACGGGATTATTTCCGGTGAGGAAGGAACCGTAGGTTGTTGCGGCAAAGCTGAATCCATCGGAGGAAGGGAATCAGTCGGATCCGTTCCATGGGCAGGAGAATCCACAAATTCTGAGGCAGCCGGTTGGTCTGGGAAACTCGGTTCTGCGGGAACCATTGGTCGGTCGGATGCGGCTGGTTGTTCATGGACAGGGAGTGGCCCTGTTGTGAGTCCCGTCATCACGGTCATGGAGGGATTGGGATGTTGGAAGACCCAATCATAGTGGGTCGGTTTACCGAGGAAGTGGCGCACAGCAGGGGGGAACTCGCCTTCCTTGATGGGCGTGTGTCTGCTTGTGCTCCGGACACCCATGATCCCCCCCGCAGGTGCTCGCAGTAGTTCCCACTCACCATGCCCCAGCGGATCGAGGTACACCTTCCTAAGAAATGGCTTGGGTGGCCTCGTGAGTTCGGCGAGCGTTTGAGGGTATACTTCACCGGGCATGACTCTTCCGGCCTTTGCACTGGCCGAGTAGAGTGCCAATGCTGTTTGAATCTCGATACCTTTGGCCAGTAAATCCACCTCTAGCTCCCGTTGCACCATCGTCTTCCACTGCCGGGCCGCCATCGTCATGGTCAGCCCCATAAGCGTGATCGCGATCATCACCATGAGATAGGAGAATCCTGCCTCCTGACGCCGCAGCAATGCGGAGATCCTCCACATCGTCTCTCACTCCTGATTCGCCGCCTCTTTCGACAACAGCACGGTTTGGTCCATATGCGTGCCGGTATCTCGTATTGTCACGCTCTCTGAGGTGATCGCCTTGAGAACCAGATGATCGTCGATGCGATCACCGACCTTGAGGACCTTCACTTCATCGTCCTTGCTGAGCACAGCCATATCCTTACTTTTTTGCCGGCTCTCGCCCAGACGCAGAAACCCCAAATATCGATACGGCTCTAATTCCATCGCGCCGGCCTGTTCCGTCATGGGTTCGGCTGGTGCCGAACCTTGCTGGTTCACGAGAGCCGAACCAGTGCCGGTGGGAAGGGTCCCATCGGAACGGGGCACCGAAAAAATGTTGCGAGGCGTCGTGAAGGTTGACGCACGTTGGGCTCCGGTGGACACGAGAAGGTCGAGGTTTACCCGCAGGCCGGCTCCGGTCATCTCCGCGTGCCGATCCGATGAAGCGGAACCGGAGACGTTCGTAAGCGGGACATGTACCGGCTCCTCCAGCAGCCGCCATTGCCAAACGGCCAGTCCTGCCCACAGGAGGATCAGCGAGACAGCGAGAATCGCCTTCTTCTTCGAATCCATGGCTACGGGACGGCCTCCTGCACGCCGGGCTTCTCGGTATCGGAGCGAAGATACGTCGCGATCTTGATGTTGAACGTCAATCGCGCGTCTTGCGAGGCCCCGGTTCGCGCCAGCTCCAGGTCTTCGATAAACACCAACTCTTCCGCCATCTCAAGATCATAGATAAATCGACGGAGATCTTCGTATTGCCCACTCATCGCCCCCTGTAACAACCCCTTGCTCATGTTCGTGACAAGCGTGGGCTCGGTCTTGTAGGACAATGCCGGCAGGGTGACTCGATTGCGTTTCGCTTCTTCTGAAATCCCCAGTGCCAAGGGAGCAAAGTCCCGTTCAGCGGGAAGCACCGCCCATACACGACTCAGATCTTTTCTTGCACTTCTGGCCTCCCGGTGATGTGCTAGCGACTGCCGCATCGAAACCCATTCTGTCTCCAAACGCGCTCGTTCGGATTGGGCGCCTTCCACACCAATGGTGTGCACAACAAGCAGCAGCAGAAACAGACCCAGGGCAGCCGCGCCCCATGGAAGCAATGGTGCAAAAGGGTGACGTAATACCATGATCAAGCGAGCTTTCATTTCTCAAGCTCCGTCCACCGGTATTGCGCCGTAATATCGAACTCGACCAACCCGCTCGATCCGACACGGTGCTGAGCCAATACCGGATCCTTAAACGTGGCATGATCCTGAAGTCCCACAGTAAAGGTTGTTACGTCCTCCAGATTCATCGCCGTCCCCGCGAGTCGAACCGTCGACCCGGCTTGAACCAATCGAACACTCACCAACGCGGGGCCTTAAGGAACGCCCCTGTCTAAATCGGTCAGAAACTCTGTCCACGAAAATGTTCTCTTTTCAAGCAGCTGATTGACCAACTCGACCTCGAAGCGCAATCGTTTCAATGCCTCCTCGGATAACTCAACCCCGTCCCGCCTGGCCTCCGCCATCAGGTCAAGGTCTTGTTGCCGGACTCGATCGAGTTGAGCCTCCAGGATCCGACATTCTTGATACGCCAGGATCGCTTGCCTGAGATTCCAGAGGATCCCCAACGCCAGCACAGCACAACTACCGATCAATAGCAGTCGAAGCGGAGCGATTGCAGGTCGATATTGTCGGCTTAAATTTATCTGAAACTCGTCATGGCCACCCCTCGGGAAGGGAATAGATGTGAGTGGCTCGACGAGTTTTCCAATGACACTCGCGATCGTCATGCTACGCCACCCCTGCCAGTGCCGCTAACGACGTCATTCCCCGATGGCTGCCCTCTGCCACCCATCCGAGCGCCTCGACCGATTGCCAGCCGAGTTGTTCCACAGAGAGTCGGAGTTCAACTTCCATCTGCTCTTGCATGACTGCCATGTCTCCATCTGCACAGATCACGGCTTCCTTAATGACCGCGGAAGGATATTGTTGTCGGCAGATCTCCAGCGATGCACCGCATTCCTCAAGGATCTTATTCAATATTTCGGCCTTCGCCGATATCTCGGCCGCTTCCGCCCCCAAGAGTTTGCATCGATAGAACAGCAGCCGCCCTCGCTGACACACCATGGTCGTCAAGGCTCGATCGGAGACACTGACCCACAGAACATCGCGGCGTCGCCAGTCAGACCAGCCAGAAGCCCTCCGCCAGAGATTGAAGAGCCGTAGACTTGTGATCCCCACGTCGTGAGGGATTAACCCGACGGATTCACAGAGAGACTCGTATTGTCTCAGCACTGATTCTTGAACTGTCACGGTCAAAACCGTGAAGGCTCGCGGTGTGCCGCACCAGGAGCTGTGAACTATCTGAGACATAATCTTGGCTCCATTGAGTGGGAACAGTTGTTCCTGACCCAGTCGCCATTGAATGAGCGCCTCTCGCTCCTCACGCCGGGAGGGTAACTGCTCCAGGTGCAGCACCGTCGCTCTGACCGCGGTGTCCGGGAGCAGCATGGTGATCCGCCGAGGAAGAGTGGAGAGGCCTGCCGTCCCAACAATGTGGCGATCCGAACCGGCGCCGGTCAAGGCGCGGATACGACTTGCCAATGCCGTAAGCTCCGACAGGTTTTCCTCGGCGGGAGAGGGTTTCACCATGCCATCGGAAAGAGTCGACATCGTGCATCGGTGCCGGGAATGCCCGCGCCAATTCCGTTCGGTCTCAGCCCACGCAATCGAGTCGATGCCAAACTTCAAACACCGGTGGGACCGGCCGCTGACCCATTCCCACATCATCCCGCTATCCTTCCTCGCTGAAGGTGACTCGATTGACCTCCCGCAGCGAGGTCTCGCCATTCAACATTTTTTTCAGTGCTGATTGCCGAAGCGTGATCATTCCATCAGTCACGGCCCGGTAACGGATTTCGGAAAGCGGCCGATCCGCGAGAATCATCTCTTTGATCTCATCCGTCAGATCGAGGAATTCCGTGATGCATTTTCTGCCTCGATACCCCGTCCCGTGGCATTGCAGACCCCCTTTCCCTTCATAGAACGTCTTATCTTTGTACTTTTCAAATTCCAACCCTGCTTCTTAGT
>CAZNBG010000311.1:0-4243 GCA_964570915.1 uncultured Nitrospira sp.
AGAATTTGTGCCGCTTGATTCGTCTGGGTGACATCTTTCACTTTATCGAAATGACACGAGGCGCAAAAACTGGCTGCGCGAAACTGATCCGACTGCACGGCCTGATGGACAAGGTTCTCCTCGGGATTGGCATACGGACCGTAGAGCGTACTGCCCGGCTGCAATTTGAAGGTCGGCGGCGAAGTCGCGGTTTTATCCAGCCCGTTCACCAAATGGCAGGCCGCACACCCGATCCCTTCGATTCTTGGCTTGCCAGCAACGACTTGCGCCGCAATCTTCTCGGCGTGTTGGGGGAATATGGTCACGGACGGCACATGGCACGAGAGACAGCGCTGCTGTTCGTCGGGCGTTGGATTCGTCTGCCTCCAAAGACCCAGTACGGTACGAAAGACCGGAGACTCCAGTGACGTGCCGTGTAGAAGAGCGGCATCCACGCGGCCAAAGGTCTTCAAGTCCGGCGTCTGCTCTCTGGCGCCCTTCCACTCTTCATAATGACGATCGTGGCATTGCTTGCAGTCTTCCGACCGGATGAATACTTTTTCGATCTCTGCAACCCAATCTCCTGGAATTGGTCTCGTGGCATTTTCCGCAATTGCCGGTTCATGATAGAGACTACCGCTCACAAGAAGGGCAAGACCTATCGAGACGGCTGTGATTCGCAGACGATTGCCAGCAGACGTTTTCAGCATGCTGCTAATCCCGCTTACAGCCGACAAAATGAAAATTAACACCCCATCCGACTGGGTCATCCGGATCTGCCGGCTCATAGGTTCCGACGGTAAAGTTGCACTCTTTCATGGCTTTTTTGATGGCCCGCCCGAAGTCCGTCATGGTTCGGATCTCTTGCTTATCAATTTCCTTGATGACGGATCGCACCTTGATCCCTGCATAGTCCGCGCGTGAGTTTCCAATCACCTCGAACACTGCGACACCCTGTGGTTTCTGTAGCTTGAGTTCTTTTTGGATCTCCTCATCGACCGCGCCGACAATGATCCCAAACTCTTCTCCAAGCTTGGCGGCTTCCTCCTCCGTCATCGCCCCGTTCTGCGTCGCGGCCCACGCACACTCCATTCCGGCGACAAGAAGACCGCCAACCAGCATAAATTCCCATAGAATCAGTACTCTCACAATGTTTCCTGCCTCCACCACCTCACAGCCCAGCTTGATGAATCACTCATTCGGGTCCAATCGACGCCCGGAGATAGACCTGCTCCCCGTCTTGCTACAATTGCGCGACAGGATCCATGCTGAGCTGAAACCATGGGGCAACGGCCTTCTGGCCGTTTCGTTCCTTGTTTTCTCCGTTCCATACGGCGAATGAAACAGTCTGGACACGTCCCGGAACGAGCTTCGCTTCATTCTCTTGCTCTTCGCTGACCAGAGGGCGCCGCATCACGACATGCCAGACACCGTCTTTCCAGAGCGCCTGCCCCTGTACTCGCCCCTGCTTCTCTTTGGTTGTTAACGTGCTAAAACCTCCGCCGATCAAATCTTCTACCGACGAAACTCGCCGCGGAATGACTTCGAATGTCCGAACGCCACCCTCTTTTTTCTCCGAGGCCCGGGCCGCCCGTCGATCGATATCGCTTTGCCAATCCGCCTTCCAGTGCCAGATATTGATGTAGTGATCCAGCTGCCCCATGCAGAAAAAAGCCGGCGCGTCACCAAGGGGAAGCCCGATCGCGACTCCATCCCTGAAGGTCCCCGGGGTCAGACGGTCATTCTTCGTATTGTCTTGCCATTCAAGGAGGAAGGCGATGTCGGTCCCATTGTGTACCGACCTCACGGTCAACGCATGGACAGTCGGCTCCGGCCACACCGGCCTGGTAATGACTTGTCCACTCAGGGGAATGGTGGTCGGCGAGACCTTTTGCCAAGCCGCATCATCGACGGCATTCGGGAGATCACCTTGGATCACATGGGATCGAATAATGAGTCCTTCCGAGCTGACAAGGGGAATCCCAAAAGCGCCGAGGACAGTGGCGATGACAATAAGGCCGGACAGAAATCCAAGAAGGTGAGAGCGGGAACCGCCGATGTATGTCATTCGCACCGGTACAGTACTCCGAGAGAGAGCCGAACTCAGAATACCACAAAACCAGTGCGAGACAAATGTGACGGCGATGGGAGTTGATTACACGATCTTGAGACGACGAACCTTGTTCTCTCCGCGTTCGCAGATATACAGGTAGCCCTGCGAGTCCAGCGCCAACCCGACGGGAGAATTCACCACAGCCTCGACCCCAAGCAGGCCGTCGCCATGCTTCAACATTCCGGCTGATTCTTTGGCGACAAAGCGAGCGGCACCGCAGCCGCCGATATTCTTGTCTTCATACCCACTGTCCCCGTTCCCAGCCACCGTGGTCATGATGCCGGTCTTCGCATCGACCTTGCGGACCCGATGATTCATGGTGTCGGAGATGTACAGGTTGTCCTCGTGATCGAAGATCACGGATTCCGGAGCGTGCAGCATGGCTCTGACGGCGGGCTTGTTATCACCATCATACCCGTACCGGCAGACCCCTGCGACCGTCGAAATAATTCCCGTCCGCGAGTCGATCTTTCTGACGCGATTGCTCCCCTTATCGACAACGTGCACATTGCCCTGGCCGTCGACCGCAATGCCGACGACGTCGTAGAGGCGCGCATCCATCGCAGACTTTCCATCATCCAAGTACATCGACATGTCCAGTCCATCGGAGCAGACCGGCATGAGCCATCCCTGATCATCACTGAAATCGATGCCGATGGCGTCACCGGACAAGACGACTAAATTCCTGGCCACCAACGGCTGTTCCCGCGCATCGTCCTCCGAGGTCCACATTCCCGCCATCGTCGTCACCATCCCCGTCTTGGAGTCATAGCGACGAATTTTATGGGCTTGGGTATCCGCGATGTACAGCACGTCGTCCTTATCGAACGCGATTGCGGCCGGCCAGGTGAGATTGACTTCCAGCGCAGGACCATCTCCGTTAAAACCATGTCGCCCAGTACCGACCACCGTCGTGATAATACCCGTTTCATGATCGACCGTTCGAATCCGATTGCTTCCAGAATCGCAGATATACAAATTGTTCCGGGAATCAAACGCGACAGCCAACGGCAGGTAGAGCCCCGCCTCTCCGCAAAGACCGTCGTCGCCGCTGTAGCATGTTTCCCCGATGCCCGCGAAATTGTGGACCGTGCCCTCTTGCAGATGAATGCGCCTGACGCGATCGGATCCTGACTCCGCGAAATACAGCCACTGCTCATTCTTGTCGAGTGCGACGTGATGCGGGAGGGGGATTCCGGCTTTCACCGCACGTTTGCCGTCACCCGTGCTCCGGGCCTTACCGTTTCCGGCAAACGTCTCGATGTAGCCAACGGCCAAGCTCAGTTCGGTATCCATAGTACGACGCTCGCTAACAAGCTATTAAAGAACTCAATTGGCTCTCGCTCATTGTCGACCGTTCCAAGGTCATGGGCTCAATCAGCATGGTGCGCAGGATGTTCAAAAGGACATTCCAGCGAGGCCGCAGCGAGCGAAGAGGCGAGGCGTACTCTGTATCGTACGTTGAGCCTCTGAGCCACGCGAGAACGAAGCTGGAAGGCGCTTTCAACATCCTGCTAGGCGCGTGGCGCCGGTTGCACACTGGCCCCGGCAGGCTGATTCAATGCGGCGTTCTGGGTGGGGGCCGCGTTCACCGCGTTGGGCGCTGCCGCCTGTTGTACCGCCGCCTGAGCTTCGGCCTCGATCGCATCCGCTTCATGAACGGACTTCTTGAATCCTTTGATCGCTTTACCAAGCCCCTCACCCAATTGTGGCAGTTTCCCCGCGCCGAAGATAATCAACACGATCATGAGGATGAGGATCAGCTCCGTGAATCCTAGGCTCCCAAACATAGTGCCCCCCTTCCCTAAATGTGAATCAGGACCGTGGATTGTCCTTTGCCTTCTTGGCAAACCGATCTTTCAACCGTTTTCGAGTCTCTTCTGCTTGGTCAAACAGTTTGCACTTGTCATAAACGCTGATGAGATTGTAATACGCAAGCGGCTCATCCGGATTGTGCTCGACGGCGCTCTCCATGACTCGGATCGCCAAATCGGTTTTCTTATGATTCAGGGCGATTTCCATCAGCTTGAAGCTCGACCCCAAATGCTTAGGGTCCAGCCCCCACGTGCCAAATTAACCCTGAAACCCCATTTACATCGTTTGTTTGTCGGGACATGGTGGTATATCCAGCCCAGTAAACACCCCCCAAAA
>CAZNBG010000312.1:0-4225 GCA_964570915.1 uncultured Nitrospira sp.
GGCAAGCCGCAGCTGGTTCCCAATCAGGACCCGACCGAGGAGGGCACGAAGTCGGGCCCGGGAATGTTTCAATTGAATCCGACTTCTTGGGTGTGCAACCGACGAACTATCCGATTAATACAATCTTTCTATTCACAAGCGGGCCCCACGAGGCGGTCATGCTGGTCGCTTTGAAGTCAGAGGCGTTGTTACACGGAGAGGATCTGAAGGAACGTCTTCGTCAGCGCCTTGCCAAAGACCTGCCTAACGTAGAAGCGTCCTTTGAAGCCGGAGATATCATCAGCCAGGTTATGAGCTTCGGTTCCCCCACACCTATCGAGGTGGCGCTGCAAGGGCCCAGCCTGGCCGATAATCGGGCGTTTGCGGAAAAAGTTCGCGCCGAACTGGCCAAGATCTCGAATCTTCGAGATCTCCAATATGGCCAACCTTTCAACTATCCCACCATGCAGGTAACTGTCGATCGGAATCGGGCTGGACAGTTCAATCTGACGGTTGCCGATGTGGCCAAGTCCATGGTTGCGGCAACGTCGTCGAGCCGCTTCGTCGAGCCCAACTTCTGGCGCGATCCGGTGAGCGGAAACGGATTCCAGATTCAGGTTGAGATTCCACAGAATCGTGTGCGCTCAATCGAGGATTTGAAAGGGCTCCGGCTTTCGTCCGAAGGCAATCAGGCGCTACTTCGCGACGTCGCGGACGTCCGGTTCGGAACGACGATGGGCGAAGTAGATCGGTACGACATGCAACGTGTCGTGAGTCTGACAGCCAATCTGCACGGCGAATATCTTGGCGACGGCGCCAAACAAATCCAGCAGGTGTTGCGCCGCGTCGGCAATCCTCCTCGTGGGATCACGGTTGCAGTCAGGGGGCAAATCCCACCTCTTGAAGAAACCATTTCCGGGTTGAGGATCGGCCTGCTGCTTTCGATTCTGGTTATTTTTCTGCTCTTAACATTCAACTTTCAGTCGCTCCGTTTAGCGCTGACGGTGTTGCTGACCGTTCCGGCAGTGCTGTGCGGCGTGCTTATCATGCTCTTTCTCACCCGCACGACGGTAAATGTGCAGTCCTTCATGGGAGCGATCATGGCAATCGGCGTGGCAGTGGCGAACGCAATTCTGTTCGTGACGTTCTCTGAATTCAGCCGAAAAAGCGGTACGCCGGCTGAGGACGCTGCGCTCGAAGGGGGCCGAAGTAGAGCGCGGGCGATTCTCATGACGGCAGCAGCCATGATCTTCGGTATGATACCGATGGCTCTGGGTTTGACGGAGAGCGGAAAGCAAACCGCGCCTCTGGCCAGAGCGGTCATCGGTGGACTCGCTGCGGCCACCATCTCCACTTTATTTATCCTGCCGTCGATCTATGCCATCTTCGAGCGGCGAGCTCAAGTGAAGTCGCCCTCACTGAATCCCTATGACCCGGAGAGCAAGTACTATGAAAAAGCTTAACCCGCGAGCCCCGGACGAAGTTCTGGCTTCGAACCTCTGGCCGGCGGCGATCGTGATTCTCTGCGCTGTCAGTTCGGCCTTTGGACAAACCATGGATGCGGTCCGGGTGATCTCCCGGCCACTCGATCGAAAGGTGGACCTTCCGGGCGAGTTCGTGCCCTATCTTAACGTCCCGATCCACGCAAAGATTCCTGGGTTTGTGGACAAAGTTGAAGTCGACCGTGGCTCGGTGGTCAAAGAAGGGCAGCTGCTTGCAACCATGATTGCTCCCGAACTAAATGCGCAGCGCGCGGAGGCTAAGGCGAAGGTCAACGCCGCGCAGTCACAAAAGGTGGAGGCCGAGGCTCGAGTCGCGGCAGTTCAGAGTACCTACGAGCGCATGAAGGCCGCTGCGGCTACACCGGGGGTAATCGCCGGTAACGAGCTCGTCCAAGCGGAAAAGCAAGTGGACGCGGAGCGCGCCAAAGTGGCGGCCGCGGAATCCTCCGTTCAGGCAGCACAGGAAGCCTTGAAAGCGATCGAGGAAATCCAGGTCTATCTTCGTGTCACCGCTCCTTTCAGCGGAGTGATTACCACTCGGAATGTGCACCCCGGCGCTCTCGTCGGAACCGCCAGAGACACCCTGCCAATGTTCCAGTTGGAAACCCAACACCGGCTTCGACTCGTGGTGCCTGTACCTGAAACAGATGTGGGCGGGATCGTTAAGGGCGGCAAGGTTGCGTTTACTGTTCCGGCGTATCCTGGTGAAACTTTCTACGGAATCCTAAGCCGAAGCGCTCATTCTATTGATCCGAAGACCAGATCGATGCCAGTGGAACTCGACGTCTCAAATCCCAAAGGACGACTCGCCGCCGGTATGTATCCGGCCGTGAAGTGGCCCATCTACGGCAATCGATCCGTCCAGCTCGTCCCTTCGACCAGCATTGTGACCACAAGTGAACGGACTTTTGTGATTCGTGTAAACGGAGGTGCCGCAGAATGGGTCGATGTCAAAAAAGGACCGGCACAAGGAGATCTTGTTGAGATCATTGGTCCCCTCAAGAACGGGGATATGGTCCTGCGGCGCGGCAGTGACGAGATTCGTCAGGGCACACATATCAATGTCCGAACCGTTCCCGCCACGAAGGGGTGAAACAGTGAAGCGCGTACCCGAATTTTCCAAGCTCGCAATCGCTATGGTTTTCTTTGCAAGTATCGCAAACGCAGCGGTTCCACAACAGGCTCGCGCCTTAATTGACCACCTCATTGGCGGTAAAGGCACTTATGCAGCTGACGAGGGTGTTTACAAGGTGATTTTTCCCAGAGAGGAGGCCACGATCGTCCAAGATTATCAAAACCTCTCCCCAAATCTGGGCCTAAATTCATGGTCGGCTTTTACATCAGCAATTCATCACGAGGCCATACTCACCGGTCAATTCCTTCTGCTCGAGGATGAAGTGAATCCTGTCATCACTGTGGCACTGGATGCTGGTCTAGACGTGACGGGTCTGGCGGCGTCATCTCTCTTTGACGGGCCTCGCTTACAAACGCTCGATGTGACAGGCACCGGCACGTTTCAGGGTCTTGCTTCCGCATTTCGCAAAGGTCTCGATGAGATTCGGCGGGTACGGCGCACGGCAAAACGCCTTACCAAATTCGCGGTCCCTGCTGTGCCGTTAGAGAGCGCAATCGATGCTGGCCCGCTGGATGCCATTCTTTCAATGAGGGGCGTAGTAATTGGAGGCGTGTACAAGGCCGCGATCGGAAGCAGGGCGATCCTGCATGGCGAGGTGATCGGACGAGAAATGGGGATGAGCACATGGGTGTCTTTCGCGGGCAGGAATGATCGTGCCGTGGCCTCCGGAGAATTCGTCGAGACCGCTGACGGACTCAAAGTGCTCCTCAGGGCCCTCCGGGCGAAGGGCGTCAACATCGTCTCGATCCGCAATCACACGTTGGGCGAGCATCCTCAGTTCGTCTTTGTGCGTTTTTGTGGTCAAGACAGCGCTCTCGAACTGGCCAAGAAGATTCGATCCGTGCTCGACGCTCAAGTCGGCGCCATGGCACCAGACCCACGGGAAAAGATATGACGTGTCAGTGCGGGATCGGTCCGTTTTGCGGTTCTCTTTTCGCCCTCATCCCAGCGAAAGGTCAGGCAGGAAAGCAACCGAGCACGCATGGCCGCCACGGTCCAGAGAAACAGGGTTTTGTGCGTCATTGTTCGTCATGAATATTCGATTTCGATGTGGTCGAGGACGGGCTCGACCGGCCCGATAGGAGAAGACATGAAGCGTTTGATTTCTTTCGTGATTGCGGCTTTGGGCATCGTTAACGCCCAACCGGGCGCACCGCTAAAGCTCGAGAAAACGATCCCACTATCCGGAGTGGAAGGACGAATCGATCATCTCTCAGTGGACCTGAACAACCAGCGGCTGTTTGTGGCAGCTTTGGGGAATAACACCGTCGAGATTCTCGATATCAAAGACGCGAAAAGGCTACACACCATTTCGGGGTTGCATGAGCCACAGGGCGTGCTCTATGTGCCCGGTGAGAACAGGCTCTTTGTTGCCAATGCGAAGGATGGCACCTGCGGGATCTACGATGCCAGCTCTTTTCAGCTCTTGCAGACAATCGAGTACAGCGGCGACGCCGACAACATCCGTTTTGATGCACCCGCCAAGCAGGTCTATGTAGGCTATGCCAGCGGCGCTCTTGGAGTCCTTGATGATCTCGTACAACGGAATCCAACACACACCGGTGGACTGCATCGCCACCGTTTCCACTCCACACGACTGCAACCAGTC
>CAZNBG010000313.1:0-4224 GCA_964570915.1 uncultured Nitrospira sp.
ACGATTGAACCAGACTCGCTGTTGACCCACTTGAATAGTGGCCCACGGGATGTGCCAGGAGGAAATATAGGCATCAAGCAGGTTGAGTCGTCCGCTCCCTCCTTCTTGGTCATATGCCGGCTGGGTCGCCGCCAAAGAAAAATTGTACCGAAGATCAGGATCGAAGGCATGTCCCATGAATTGAACCTGCACATTGGGAACTGAAAATTTATTCGAATCGCTCTCATACCGATATGCTCGATATTCGACTTGCCCACCGAGAATCTCAGGATTTCGTGAGTCGCCAATTGTCCCCCAAGCATTGTTGTAAGTACTGTGGGTGTAGCGAACTTGTGTAAGCAGTCGAAGCTTAAGCAGAAATTTGTCACCGACGCGGAAGTTCAATCCATTGTTTACATCGACATTAAAGGTCGGCTTGGTGAGTCGTTCCCTGGTTTCGATGACCTTCAGGCCTTTGCTGTACTCTTCCTCCGAAATCAGTCCTTTCAAGTAGAGATACTTCAAGCCTGGGTCTTCGCCCGAGTAGTATTCCCACTTGCCGTCCTTCCTCACGAATTGACCTTCTTCTACAGCAAAAGTCGGGGAAACACTGGTAATGGAAATAGCCATGATCAAAAGACAAAGAATTGAACCGGAAATTCTCAAGTCGCATTCCTCCTTGACATGGGAACTTCCGGTGGTCCGGTCAGTTCTCAGTTAAACTGAATTGATAACAACTCTGGCGACTCCGGTCGCCTGTACAACCTCTTCTGAACCATCATCACCGGCTCATCGAACCGGGCGCAAAACCGTGCCATCAAACCGAGTTTTCTCTTTTCGTTCGATCTGCACCACTCTGGAATCGTGAACGATGATTTCGACGGAGCCAAATCGAATCCCTTTCAGTGCGAGCAGGATAGCTTGCTCAACCTCCCGATCTGAGTATGGATTGGTGATGTCTTGATCTGCTCTGGACACGGTACTGAATGCTTCCTTTCTCGATGGATTCAATCAATCTTTACATTACCGATCATGATTGGTGATGCACTTTATAACTAAACTAGAGTTTCTTTGTCAACATAATAAATATTAAACTTTTAGTTCTTCACGGACGCTAGGAAAAGTAGCAGTTTATAAATATAAAAATATTTATAAGACTGCGCTATCTTCTAGCTCCCAATGAAAAATGACCCGATCATTTCCAGCTCAAGACCAAAGATTGAGTAAATTATTATTGACATCTGACAATTATGATTGCTATACCGCCGTCATGAGGATGCAGACCCGGCAACATGAAAACGCCGTTCAGTTTTCCAATCACCTCAAATCTGTCCGAACGAAGAAAGGCTTCTCTCAAGGTGAACTCGCCAGGCGAGCAGGAATGACGCGGCAAGCCGTATCTGCTATTGAGTCAAATCTGTACCTGCCGACGACAGCCGTGGCGCTCCGGTTGGCCTCCGCCCTCACTTGCCGCGTCGAGGATCTCTTTAATCTTGCTCACGCTGAAGACATTATTGAAGGCACTCTGATTGGTCATCTTCCTCCGGCTGAGGTAGGGCCCCGATCGATCCGTGTCAAAGTCTCAACCGTTGGAAGGAAGACGGTCGTTCGGCCGGTCACCGATTTGGGAGAGCAACTTTCCTTCGCAATTCCTGCCGACGGGTATATCGCCGACATGCGTCATAACCGCTCTGGCGCTACCGTTCGGGTAACACTCTCGCGCGAAAGGGAAGTGATCCAGCAAGAAATTTCCGTGGCCGGCTGCGACCCGGCAATTTTTTTGGCCGGCGAATATTTGCGGCGACACAAGGATCTGACGACGGTTGTCGGTTGGCCGATGGGAAGCACAGCGGCACTGCAGGCATTGCAGCGGGGCGAGGTGCATGTTGCCGGATTGCATCTGTTTGATCCCATCAGCGGCGAATCGAACATACCGTTCCTTGGTCGGCACCTCAAAGGATCAAACTATGAGGTCATCACCTTTGCGACGTGGGAAGAGGGATTCATGGTTCGCCGCGGCAATCCGCTGTCCATCCGCACTGCCGCTGATCTGGCTCAATCTACGGTGATGTTGGTCAATCGGGAAGAAGGCTCCGGGGCAAGACTGTTGCTCGATCAACGATTGCGGGCATCCGGAATAGAGCCGACGCGAGTTCAGGGTTACGATGGGCTCGCGTCCTCTCATTTCGAAGTGGCCCGAGCCGTCGCGGGACGCCAGGCTGACGTTGGGATTGGAATTCGGTCGGCAGCACAACTCTTTGGGCTCGATTTCGTCCCACTCCAAACCGCACGCTACGATCTTGTGGTTCCCAAGTCCTATTTAAAATCCCACCCGACGTTGGCCCACTTATTTGAAACCATCGTGAGCGGACCGTTTCGACACGAGATCGAAGCGTTGGGAGGATACGACACCAGCGAAACCGGAAAAGTCCATGCGCTGCGGGTCACCTGACCACTTTCCCCCTAGGATTACACACTCTTTCACAGCAACCGCCGGAACAAAAGGAGAGTCGATGTCGAAGAAATTCTTGTGGTCGGTCTTGCTCAGTCTGCCACTCCTGCTTGTTGGATCGACCACGGCCAAAGCCGTGGAGTATGGAGAACTGGTCCAGAAGGATGGGCAATGGGTGTTCAAGAATACGGAAGACCCCGTGCTGAAGCTCATGCGTGATACCGGCTGGATTACCAACGAACGATACTTCCAAGTTTCGGAACAAACCGGGAAAAACTGGATTGAACCGGCCGATGCACTCCTCAATCGCCGGAGGGACATCGAATGGAACCGCTATCTCAAAACGGGGCTACACTTGCCCGACTGGATCGATCTGGGGCTCGAAAATCGAACCCGAATGGAGTCGTATGACCATCCGTGGAGGGCTGCCCAAAAAATTGGAAACGGAGCGACAGACTTCCAAATTCCCATGCGATCGCGCCTTCGTGTGGGCTTGGGCGGCAATGGGCCGCTGCGATTTCTGTTCGAGGGACAGGATTCGCGGTCGTTTGATAATGGAAAGCCCGGAGATTTCCGGGACACCACCATGATCAATGAATTCGACGTGCTCCAGTTGTTTGGCGCATTGAAAGTGGACAATGTCCTGAGCACGGGGTTACGGACCGATGTTCTGTTTGGACGCTTTACCATGGACCTGGGCAACCGACGCATGGTCGCGCGCAACGACTTCCGCAATACCACCACGGCCTTCGATGGGTTTCTGTGGCAACTTAGTCAGCCCAATGCCTGGCGGCTCAAGGCCTTCGCCACGGAGACGGTTCAACGAGACGATTCGAGCCTCGATACCGACAACAAGAAATCCCTCTTTTGGGGCACCTATTTGGAGAGCCAGCTATTCCGCTGGTTTAACCTGGACGCCTACTACCTGGGCCTGAACGATCGACGCGTGGCGACGGTGAGCAGCCATCGCACCTATAACACGTTTGGCGGCCGTCTGTACAAAGATCCCAAACCGGGAGAATTTGATTATGAAATCGAGACCACGTGGCAGATCGGCCACCGGGGCGTGACCAAACACTTCGCCCATTTTCAGCATCTGGATATCGGCTATATGTTCAATCTGCCTTGGACACCCCGGCTGCTCTTTCACTTCGACTACGTCAGTGGCGATCACAAGCCGGGCGACAGTCAGGACGAGGGGTTCGACACGCTATTTGGCGCGCGAAACTTTGAATACATGCCTACCAGCATGTGGGGACCATTTTACAGAACGAACCTTATTACGCCGGGGTGGCGGTTGATCGTCACCCCCACGCCCGATTGGATTTTAGAAGTCAAACATCGTGTATGGTACCTCGCCCAGAACAAGGATGTCTTCGGGAGTTCCGGGTTGCGGGACCCCACCGGCCACTCCGGTGGTTCGCTCGGACATGATATGCAACTTCGCGCACGGTGGGCCGTCACCAAGAACATGGACTTCGATTTCGGGTACGTCCATTGGTTCAAGGGTTCCTATTTCGATAGCCCCGCCATCATTACCCAAATGCCGACCGGCGGGAACAAAGACAGTGATTACTTTTACGCGCAGATGCGCGTCCGGATCTAGAAAGGATGACCATGAAACAGAAGATTCTTACTTGGTGCGTCTGCATTCTCGTGAGTATGGCAGTGACACCGGCCTTCGCCGAGCAAGCTCTAGTGGCCGTCGCCGCCAATTTTATTCCGCCATTCCGCGAGATCGCGACGGAGTTTGAGAAATCGACCGGCCATAATCTTAATGTGTCCGGAGGGTC
>CAZNBG010000314.1:0-4212 GCA_964570915.1 uncultured Nitrospira sp.
CCTAGGAGCGTCTGCAGCGAGCGGCGATGAGGAACATGGCGGCAAAACCGACCCTAAGGAGGTGCTGCTGGTCGAGGAAACTCAACAGGACTCCAGCCAGACACAGTGTGATAAAACTGGTCAACGCAATCGCCCGTGCTCGTTTGGCGAAGTACATGCCTCGTTCATTGGGCTCTAGCAAATCGGTGATAAGACTGTTCCAGGCGGGAGCCGTGAAATGTGCAAAAATATAATATACCGCGACAGCGGCTATGAGCAGCCAAGGCCCTCGGTCAGGCCAGAGTAGTGGCAGTGCCAAGATAGGGAGCCAGGAAACGGATTGACCAATCGTACCCCAGAAGACTTGAGAGGCTTGGCTGGGGAACCAATGGGAAATCTTCACCGACACCAACTGCGCCCACGTCCCTAACAGTTGGGGCATGGCGGAGAGGATGCTCAACTGAAATGGTGTTGCGTGGAGCAGCAGCGCAAAGGCCGAGAGGTACTGCTCGCCTCCGCCTTGAGCGACGGCTTGGAACAACCCATCTCGAATGCCGTAGCGCCGCCCGGATTCGTGACGCTCTTTAGGAACGGGTTCAGCGGGCTGTACCGTTGATGTCGATATTTGTTGCGCAGTCATACAGGAAAGCCAAGAGCACTCTACCATACCACCGATATCGCACAAGGATTGGTTGGATGATCGCGCGCGGTTATTGACCCCAATGATGGGCCTCAGTACGATGAATTCCATGGTTGATGATATTCCTGCCTCGAGACTGTTGAAACGTTGGTTTGCCGCGAGTGTCATGTGTGTCGTTCTTTTCCATGAGCAGGTAGGGACTGGCAAAGATCTCCTGCCCCCCAAAGAGCAAGATTCCACGGAGATTGGAGCGACACAAAGTCCATCGTTCGACTATCAGGAAAAGGGCGTTCCGCAGTCGCTCTTTACCTGGATCAAAATGGCCAAAGGGTTTGAGGTGGAATGGGATACGTTTGGACGAAAAGGATGGTATAGCCAGGATCCGCGGCTGAAACCGATTGAGCCGGGCTGGACATTCACGCCGGAGATTCCGGCTATTTATATCGTCTTTGAGGTAGCTCCATTAGAAGATCCCGCGCAGTTTGCCGTGCAATGGCATCTCGAGCAGCCAAGCGGCCAGCTGAACGAGGGTCCGTTGGGCAAGGATGTGCTCGAAGTGCCGGGTCACGAACGATATGGCTACCTTGAGTTGAAACGGTCGGGCACAAGATGGGCCGTGGGCAATTATCTGGCGAAGATCTATATCGCGCCGTTAGGGCAACAACCGTTTCATGCCGTCAATCAAGTTGGGACGATGCGCTTTGCCGTTGCAGAGGTAGGGCCTATGTTGTCACCTGAACAGAAATCTGTCAGATAAGTCGAGACGGAAGGAGCTTCATGGGGGAGCGTGTCAGAGTTACGGATCCGGAAAAACTGACGTTGCTCTATGAGCGATTTCGGGATGTCTGTTTGGTCGAAAAAGAAATCTGGAAGGAAATCTTTCTACCTCGTGACATCGCGCAGGGGCCGATTCGGACGAACATCCAAGACCGCTATGAGGTTGAAATCGATGATCCCGGGGTCGAAGCGGCGCTTGATACCAACATCGGTCTCGGCTCGGCCGCCCTATGGGCGGCCGTCCAAGAATATCGCCGACACATCACGTTTTATCGGAAAACTTGACGCCTGCCGTTCTCAAGGCCGCACGACGGCCACCATCGAACGTTGTTACGCGGTCAGACGTTGCAAGGCGGCAATTCGTTCCTCCATCGGCGGATGAGTGGCAAAGAGGTGCATAAAGCCGGACGTCTTACCCGAGATCTTGAACGTCGCCAACGGATCCTGTGTCCCATACTCAGGCTGCGCGCGGTTGACCCACCGATCAATAGATTGCAGGGCTGAGATCATCGCACTCTTGCCGTACACCCTCGCCGCAAACGCGTCCGCGCCGAATTCTCGGCGACGGGAATGCCAACTGATGACCAACATAGCGAGAAACGATAAGACGACCTGCAAAAAGATATACACAACAAAGGCCAGGATCGGATTTCCCGCGTTGCCTCCTTCCCGGTCTCCCTGAGGTTGTCCGACCATCTGTGCCAGGAAGTTGCTGATGTAGTACACGAACGTGTTCATGAGTCCTGCAAGCACGGTCGTCGTAAACATATCTCCGTTATAGACGTGCCCCATTTCGTGAGCGAGCACCGCCTTCACTTCATCTTCCTTAAGGTTTTGCAGCAGACCCGTGGACACCGCCACCATTGAATTGTTCTTGCTTGGGCCGGTTGCAAACGCATTGGGATCAGGGGATTCATATACCCAGACTTCCGGCATAGTGATATTCAGCCGCTGAGCAATCTCCTGGACGGAGCCGAAAATCACGTGCTCGGCATGCGATCGAGGTTGAGTAATCTGCTGGCAGCTCAGCATCGCGCGAGCCATCTGCTTGGAGAATGCCAAGCTGATGAACGCACCGCCGAATCCGATCACCAGAGACCAGACCAACAGCTGTTGATTGAAGACTCCCCGCACATC
The DNA here is from genome assembly GCA_964570915.1 of uncultured Nitrospira sp. Lineage (GTDB taxonomy): Bacteria > Nitrospirota > Nitrospiria > Nitrospirales > Nitrospiraceae > Nitrospira_D. The sequence goes on from CAZNBG010000314.1 coordinate 2,534, forward strand.
GACCCCGAATGCCGGCAGGACGACGTTTATCAACAGATTGGCCGTGAACGACAGCGTGATATAGATGAGGAAGTTTGCAATCAGGAACAGGCCAATACCCTTAAGCCACTTCATGGAAATCCTCCTTCGGGATTAGCTACTCGCTTGTATAAGCGACCCGGTCATCGAACAGCCACTATTATACACAAACCAACTTCCGGAAGTGACCGCCCCAAGCGGCGGCCACTGACATTCACCTCCAACATAAGGACGTGTTCTGGAAAGTCAAGACTTCCGAAGTCTCTGAAAGTACGTGGATAATGTTGACCACCTTCCATTGTTCCTGTTAGAAAGTTCGCATGGGAGTCGGTATAAAACATTTCTCGAGTTTCGGGATGGTGGGCTGCCTAACGATGCTGCTGCTGCTGCTGCCATCTATAGGACAGCCTGCAGACACCTCTATGCCTGGTCCGCCGATCGTGGTCCCCATTGCACCGGATGGGATTCAACGGGTGACGATTATTCTCGACAGCTATTCGTATTCGCCGAATCATCTGGTTGTGGAAAGCGGGAAGACCGTCGAGTTGACGCTGACCAGCGTTACCACCATTACGCCGCATAACTTTATCATCAAAGACTCGGCTGGCGGCTTGTCGGTCGAGCAGGATGTCGGAGCCGGGAAGACTGTCCTAGTTAGATTCGTCCCGACTCAGCGCGGTCTCTTTCCGTTCTTTTGCGACAAGCGATTGTGGCCCATGCCCAGCCATCGAGACAAAGGAATGGAAGGGGTATTGGAAGTCAAGTAATGACGCTCTCTGCAACGACCGACGCCACCAAACACGAGCTCCTTCGCGACCTCCTCAAACAGGTCTCACGTCTGTTTTACACAACCTTAGTGGTGGTGCCGGCGAATGTGCGTGATCAAGTAGGATTGGCGTATCTCTTTGCTCGGGCCGCTGATACGATTGCCGATACGGATTTAATCGAGAGACCGCGCCGCTTAAGTTTTCTCAACCGCCTCAGAGAGCAGTTTCTTGGTGAGGAACTCGATTGGGCTCAGATCCGCACGATTCAACAAGCCGTGGGGCCTCTTCAGCAAGAGTCAGCGGAACGAATTCTGCTTGAACGGTTGGACGAATGTTTCCGGCTGCTCCTTACCTATTCGCCGGACGACCAGCGTCGAATCCAGCGGGTCATGATGACGCTGACGCAAGGAATGGAGATGGATCTGAGCACATTCCCGGGAGCTTCTGTGGACGAGCTCACCGCGCTCAAGACCCTTGATGACTTGGACCGCTATACCTATCATGTGGCTGGATGTGTAGGGGAGTTCTGGACTTCTTTGATGTGTGCCCATCGCAAGGCGCTGGCGAACTGGGATCTTCAACAGATGTCGGAAGTCGGGGTACGATTCGGAAAGGGGCTCCAATTGACAAACATTGTCAAGGACATTGCCCACGATCTGCAGAAGGGGCGTTGTTACATTCCTGAAATGATGCTCACCGAAGCCGGTCTGAAACCGACGGATCTATTGGATCGGAACAACCTTTCTCGCCTCAGACCCGTGCTGATGAAGCTTGTCCGTTTGGCCGTCGGGCATCTGGATCAAGGCTGGTTCTATACGATGGCGGTTCCACGGTATGAAACCCGGTTACGGCTGGCCTGTCTGTGGCCGATCCTCTCTGCCGGAACATCGCTCC
>CAZNBG010000315.1:0-4212 GCA_964570915.1 uncultured Nitrospira sp.
ATCTTTTATCAGTGTTGGAAGTTCGTCGAGCCGGCGTTGTTGCCGAAAGAACACCGTTGGGCGATCCCCCTCTTTTTTGTGGCTGGAGGCCTCTTCGCGCTAGGACTGGTGTTCTGTAATTTGGTCATTCTGCCGTTAGTGATCGATCTGTTCGTGAGTTTCGGACTCGATCGAGATATCACGCCGCAGCTGAGTGTGGGGACCTACATTGATTTCAATGTGAAATTCCTGTTCATCTTCGGTTGTGCCTTCGAATTGCCATTGGTCATGACTGTGGCTGCAATGATTGGAATGGCCTCGGCGCATCTGTATGTGCGTTATCGGAAACATGCCATCTTGTTGTGTCTCATCGTCTCCGCTATCGTCACCCCCGATGCGACGCTCTTCACCATGCTTCTCATGGCGGTTCCATTGATAGTACTGTATGAGATCGGAATTCTCGGCGCCCGCGTATTTGGCCGGAGTCAAGACCAAAGTGGGATCGATTTGCCGCTTGACCCGGATTTGCCGATCAACACGGCCGGAACGAGGGTTCGATGAGACGTCAGATCTTGGCCGCTCAACGGGTACGAGTGGCTATGTCTGTGATACTCGTGTGGGGCAGTTTTCTCGGTTCGGCCGGTGGGGAGAGCATGCGGTTTCCCGATCTCCCGTCGAGGTTGTCATCGCCGATGGTCTCGGAGCCCTTGGCGGTATCGGGACCTTCCGAACAATCCGTGGCCAGCGTGCAGGCCCTCGTGATGGCCGGAAACGGTGCGATCTATGCTGGATCATTCGGACACGGGATTTTTCGTACCATGGACCGAGGTGCCAGCTGGATTCCGGTCGGAGGGGGCGTAACCGATCCGTTTATTTTAAGTCTGGCCTCAGCGAAGGACGGTGCAGTCTATGCCGGCACATTTCGGGGCGGAGTGTTTCGCTCGCGCGATGAGGGGAACACCTGGCATCCCATTAATGGAGGTCTCAAACGGCTTGAAATAAAGGCCTTGATGGCCGTCGATCATCAGCTGTATGCAGGAACCGGTGATGGTGTCTATCGTCTGAATGCCTCTGGAGACTACTGGACGCCCGTTACAACAGGGCTGGACGAGATATTGGTTCATGCGCTGGCTCGCTCTACAGACGGAACCTTGTTTGCCGGGACTTCCGGTAAAGGCGTCTTTCGATTCAGCCCTCGCTCCTCGGGCTGGGTGCGGTTGCGGCACGGGTTGAAGGATCATGAAGGGATGATCGAAAACTTCATTCGCGTCCTGGCCATCGATCAGGACCAGAGTATTTTTGCCGGCACCTTCGACGGCGGAGTCTTTCGCAGTGCCGACGGTGGACTGACCTGGCGGCCGATCAGCCGGGCGCTGCCCAACGACTCTATCCGGGGGATCGTGTTCAGCGACCAAGGATTGGTCGTGGCGACTGGGAACGGAGTTTTTAAGACGATGGACAAAGGCAAGCAATGGATCCCCCTGAATAACGGGCTGACCAACCTTGCGGTTCAGGTGTTGATCGGAACCGGAGACAGAGGTCTCTATGCGGGGACGAGCGCGGGGGTGTTTCGGAGCGACAACGGTCATACATGGGTGGCTGTCAATCAAGGATTGGAAGCAGGGATGGCGCCGCCGCCCTTTCTCTTTCGATGATCACTGAAAGGATGCATGCAATGTCGGATATCAACGAGAAGACACGAGCAACGATCGCCGTTACCAGTAAGGGCCAACCGATGGGAGATATCGTTCTCAGATTTTTTCCGGACGTAGCACCCGGTCATGTCAGTAACTTTGTAAAGCTCTCCAAAGAAGGGTTTTTCAATGGAACGACGTTTCACCGCGTCATCCCCATCTTCATGATCCAAGGAGGGGATCCCAATAGTAAAGGGTCCGACCGGTCGTCGCACGGAATGGGTGGACCGGGATATAAGGTGAAGGCTGAATTCAACAGTAAGCCTCATAAGCGGGGTATTGTCTCGATGGCCCGGGCGAATGATCCAGATAGTGCCGGCTCACAATTCTTTATCTGCGTCGCGGACGCCAATTTCCTCGATTGGCAATATACGGTGTTCGGAGAAGTTGTCAGCGGCATGGATGTAGCCGACAAGATCGTCAATATGAAACGTGATGGGCGGGACAATCCGTTGGAGCGCGCAGAGATGACTGTGATAGTGAGCGAAGGCTAGTGCGTCATGCAGGTTCAATCGGCATGCCGGTCCACAGCGGTCATCCTGGCCTTGATTCTCGCACTGCTCGGGTGCGCCACTCCTCATGTGCCGTCACGGATTGTGTATGAGGATCCGGTCAATTACGTCCGATTGGAGGAAGACGCGGATGTGCTCGCTGAATGGCCGCCGGGTCACCATGCTCACCCATTCCTGATGGAGCCGGAAAAAATACGCACGATCTTGTCGGGCATGAAGGTGCGTGAGAGTCGGGTTGCGCTGCAACGGTGGATACAAGGTGAATCTCCGCTAGTCCCGGCCTTCACCGACGAGGAACTGGCACTCCTGTCTCTGCGGATCTCAGAGGCATTGGCGGAAGCGAAATACAACGAACGCGTCACCTTCTACCTGAGCCAACCACAAACATTCGCGAGACGGATTATTACGACGGGCGGGTTGTATGTTCAGGGAACGGAGATGCATATTCTGCTGGGAAACTGGCGGATCATTTACGGCATTCCCGCTTATGGGATGATCTATGATCGGCGTTATCCCATGCGGCCTACGGCAGCAAAAGGCTTCGACCTGATCTTTCAGCCTGCTGAAGCGGTTATTCCTGTGAAGAGCAGCCTGCTTGACGGAATTTTGGCCAACGCCAAAGATGAACTCGTCATCGATTTAACCAAACTTGACCATTCCGAACCGTCCGTTTCTCTCCATGCGTCTTGTGCAAATCGTGGAGCGGTCTGCTAACAGCAACGTGGCTGACCGGTCGCTCCTGCCATCGGCCGGAATAGGAAGATCAGAAAAAATGGAAAAGATGGAGGGCCTGTCTGGCGCTGGGTCAGCTCCGAAGATACATTTTTGGCACTGCCGTCAGTCCCTCGATGAGCGAGGCCCAGCCGAGTTTGGACTGGCCTTGGACGCGATCGCTGAAGCGGATGGGTAATTCATGGACATTCGCCCCCAGTCGCACGGCCCGCCAGGCCAGCTCGACCTGAAAAATGTACCCTTTCGCCTTCACGGTTTCGAGGTCCATCTTTTCCAGGAGCTCGTGACGATAGCAGCGGAATCCTCCTGTCCAGTCATGGATATTCGATCCGAGAAAGAGACTGACATACGTGTTGCCGCAACGAGAGACAAACCGCCGGCGTGCATTCCAGTTTTCCGTCCCACCGCCCGGCACATAGCGACTTCCAATGACCAGATCGGCGGTGCGGCTGCGATGTATCAGGCGAGGCAGGTCCCAAGGAGCGTGGCTGAAGTCACAATCCATCTCAATGATACGATCATACTTCCGCTCTAACGCCCATTCAAATCCCGCGAGATAAGCCGGTCCAAGCCCTTCTTTTCTAGGCCGATGCAGCACGTGCACATGTCCGTGCCGGCCGCTGAGTTCATCCGCTAGTTGCCCGGTTCCGTCCGGTGAGTTGTCATCAACGATCAACAGATCGGCGACTAGGTATTGGCCGATTGCGGTGACAAGTGCTTCCAAATTGGATCGCTCATTGTAGGTTGGAAGGACAATCAGAATCGATTGGTTGAACTCGAACGGGGAATCGGGTACGAGCTGCTTCCCTCCCGCCACTTGAGAATATCCGGGGGACTGAGCTTCAATGGAATCGGCTCGGTTAATGGCCACGCGCGAGCTGTCGACCCCACGGGCGATGAGTTCCTCAGCGAGATCGAAGTCAGGTACGATGAACGCCTCTTCCATCCCCAAGGTTTTCAGAGGAAGCGTGCTGTCGCCCTTGCAGATAGGATAGTAGCGTACGGGAGCGGCCTGAGCCTCGGCTAACGATGGAGAGAGGGAATGACTAGTGGCCATGATAAGGGTCGTGTGCAGCCTGAGATGGAAGAGGTTGACTTATCAGACGGTGGTCTCCTTTCTGGAAGCGAGCGGCATTGTAGTCGACGGAGGATCACCGCGCAAGTTGCGATCCGATCGGCAATCGTTGCAACCCGGTCACAGTTTTTGACAGTGCGGGAACGGCTATGCTCCATTCCGCTAGCCATTGTGATTTTCCGCCTTTATCAACAGGTCTTATTAAAAGAAATCTGAGTTA
>CAZNBG010000316.1:0-4211 GCA_964570915.1 uncultured Nitrospira sp.
GAAAGAGCGGTCGCGTGAGAAAATCTCCCTGGATTCTTCTCATCTTCGTGCTGATCGGAGGGCTACTTGGCGGAATACTTGGGGAAATTCTCCACGTCATGGCGCCTCAAGGCACCATTCAAAGCATCTTCTCCACTCATTTCACTCCCGGCATCAGCCCTCCCCTTACCATAGACCTGGTTCTGATCAAACTCGTAGTAGGGTTCAACATTAAAGTCAATATTCTCAGCATCCTCGGCATGTTCATCGGTATCTACCTCTATAAACACGTCTAAGACTTGGCGTTCAACGCTTGCAGTCGCAATGATCGAATCTGGTTACGCAACTCCGCGGCCCGTTCAAAGGCCAATTCTTTGGCAGCGGCTTTCATATCTACCTCGAGCCGCTCGATAAGCTGATCGATGGATTCCGCCCCCCCATACTGCTCCATTGATTCGGCCGCGACATCCAACCGCACATAGTCCATGTCGGCGACCGCATACTCCAGCGATGGGATACTCTTTGTAATACCGACGGGGGTAATGCCGTGGACTCGGTTATACTCGGCCTGGATTCCGCGGCGACGGCCTGTTTCTTCGATAGCCTGTTTCATCGAATCCGTCACAACATCGCCATAAAAAATCACCCGTCCATCGAGATTACGCGCGGCTCGCCCCGCCGTTTGAATCAACGCGCGGTACGACCGCAGATAGCCTTCCTTATCTGCGTCCAAAATGGCCACTAGGCTTACCTCGGGAAGATCGAGGCCTTCTCGCAACAAATTGATCCCAACCAGCACGTCAAACGCGCCGCGTCGCAGATCACGCACGATCTCGGCTCGCTCGAGCGTCTTGATGTCGGAATGCAAATAGCGCACTCTGACTCCCAGGTCATGGTAATACTCGGTCAAATCTTCCGCCATGCGCTTCGTCAAGGTTGTCACGAGAACCCTGCCGCCTCTGGCAACTTCCGCGCGGACCTGACCGAGCAGATGGTCCACCTGGCCCTTGGCCGGCACAACGTCGATCCGCGGATCCATGAGACCGGTTGGGCGAACGATTTGTTCGATCACGTCAGAGCCGGCATGCTCCAGCTCATAGGCGCCGGGGGTCGCGGACACATATACAACCTGATTGAGACAAGTTTCGAACTCAGAAAACTTCAACGGGCGGTTGTCGACCGCCGACGGAAGCCGAAATCCGTACTCTACCAACGTCCGTTTCCTGGAGTAATCGCCTTCATACATGCCCCCGACTTGGGGAATGGTCGCGTGAGACTCATCGACGATCAACAGAAAATCCTTCGGAAAATAATCCAACAATGTGGGAGGCGGCTCACCCGGCATCCGGCCGCTGAGATGACGGGAATAGTTTTCGATCCCGTGACAATAGCCCATGGCCCGGATCATTTCGAGGTCGAACTTGGTGCGCTGCTCGAGGCGTTGGGCTTCCACAAGACGCCCCGTTTTCCTGAAATTCTCCACTCGTGCCTCGAGTTCGTCCTCAATACCGGTGATGGCCCGCTCATAGCGATCGGGAGCGATGAGGTAATGGGTATTCGGATAGATGGCGATCTTAGGAAGCTTGCCCAGCGACTTGCCGGTGAGTGGATCGATTTCGTGAATGGCCTCGACGACATCCCCGAAGAGCTCGATCCGCACTGACTTCGCTTCTGATGAAGCGGGGAAAATTTCGATGACATCTCCGCGCGCGCGAAACGTCCCACGATGGAAATCCACGTCGTTGCGTTCGTATTGAATCTCCACCAGCTTCGACAGAATCTTTTCTCGCCTCGTCTCGGTGCCTTCCTCCAAATAGATCAGCATGTCATGATAGACCTCCGGCGATCCGAGTCCATAGATACAGGACACCGAGGATACGATCAGGACATCGTTGCGTTGTAAAAGCTCGGTCGTCGCGGAATGACGCATCTGATCGATGGCATCGTTGATGGAGGCATCCTTTGCGATGTAGGTATCGCTCTGCGGGATATAGGCTTCAGGCTGATAATAATCGTAATAGCTCACGAAATACTCAACGGCGTTATGAGGGAAGAATTGCTTAAATTCTTGGTAGAGTTGCCCGGCTAACGTCTTATTATGGACCAGTACCAGCGTGGGTTTTTGAACACGCTCAACGAGATTCGCCATCGTAAAGGTCTTGCCGGAACCTGTCACACCGAGCAGAGCCTGGTGCTTCTTTCCAGACTCCACGCCGGCTGTTAGTTTGGCGATGGCTTCCGGCTGATCCCCGCAGGGCTTGAATGGAGCCTCTAGTCTAAAAGACGGCACCGCAACCTCCCGTGCAGTCTATGAACAGAAATCCGATCGGCACCTGTGAGACGACATCTGAAAAGCAAAAAAGGGCTGCCGGGAGTTCCGGCAGCCCTCATCGCAGCAGAATAGACCGAGGTTAACCGCGACCGCCTCCGAATCCTCCACGCCCGCCTCCACCGGAACGGGGCTCCTGAGGACGAGCTTCGTTCACCGTCAAGGTACGGCCGCCAAGCTGTGTCCCATTCAAGGCGGAGATCGCCGCCTGCGCTTCGCCGTCGGACGACATTTCGACAAATCCAAACCCTCGCGACTGCCCGGTAAATTTGTCCGTGATAATCCGCGCTGAAGCGACGGCCCCATGTGTCGCAAATAAATCGCTTAATTGTTGCTCGGTCGTTGAATACGGAAGTCCACCGACATAGATCTTCGCACCCATCAGGCTCCTCCTTTGACACAAGAATGTTGTCTTGGGCTCGAGAAAACAACGAGGAAGGAATGGGCCGAAGACGTCAACACAGCAGCTTACTCTGGCTTCCGATCAGTTCCCGGGCTGGCCCAAAACAACATTCGTCCAGGCCTTGTCACTCTCAGTGCCGGCCTTGCCAGGCCTTTCGCAATCCGGCGACGCCATGCTACCCCAGACCGACGAGAAAAGGCAAGTTTGAGGCCAAACCGGCTCGACTCAATACGCTGGTGGTCCGGAAAATGGCCGGTGCGAAAAAAGCGGGACCGCATGGAAGCTGTCGAAAAACATCGCAGATTTCCCAAGAAGGGCCAATCCAATCTGTCCCAACCCAAGCGCTTGGTCTTCAACGGACAGGACCAGTGTCCCATCCACAAACACTTCGATAAAATCCTTGCTAATGATGGTATTCCGTTGCACCCTAAGCGTATGCCAGTCAACCGGTTTCAGGCTGACCGAAGCGTGAGCGAGGAGTGTCGCGCGTCCATCGGACATACGCACAAGTTGCACATGTCGAACGACTGGGTCGACCAGCGCCACATAAAAATTCTTCGCATCGCGCACTCCAAGCACCACCCCTCCGGAACCGGACAATCCTTCCGGCGTATGAAACCGAACACTGAGGTCCGGATATTCGTACTGCAACCCATCCACAACCAGCAGTTGATAACAGAGTTGCGAACAGCTTGATGAGCCGGCGAGAACATATGGCGGAGTAGGCGCCGTCGCACGACCCTGGACAACCCAATCGGCCAGCGGCTCGTCACTGGATATACTTTGCACAAAACCACTGGGTCGAGCATTGAGTTGATCCTGATCGAACGTCCACTTTTGGAATAGTCCGCCCGTGGCTTGGCTTTTGAGGTTAGCCGCCTTTTCCTCCTGTGTTTCGCTCTGCACCCCATAGCTCGGCGTGCATTCCATGGTAAGCCCCGCGCCGACTACAAGGAGACCACCGAGCGCCGCGTAGATTCGTCTCATACCATGACACACTTGGACATTCACCGATCCCGTCCGCATTACATTGAGTTTTCCGGTTTCTTGATTTGGAGAATCTCGCGCTGCAGTCGGTCGCGCTCGGCAAGAAGCTTCTTCCGTCGTTGCCATCGATCCCAAGTCCACCACCGCAGCTTCTCGCCGAACGTCACTATCGGCGTCGGAGCGCTGCCGCTCGGGGCCTCCTGGAACAAATATCCGTCATGGCTGTCGCGTTTTTCAAAAAACCTTTGATACAAGTGATCGTACAATCCTTTTCCTGACTCCCCCCCTGCCATACGTACTCCATGTCCACAGGTACTAGAGAACCGGTTCCCGTCTTCCCATCCCGGTTACCAACCAATACTGCTTCCGAATAGTACCTGGCTCAATCCGGGTCTTCAAGCTGGTTTCTGGGCTATGCTATGATCCACAGTCTAAATTGACGGCATGTCACGACACAGGATTCGCGATTAATCGACCTTGTCCACCCCCGCCGTGCTCACCTCACGGCATCCT
>CAZNBG010000317.1:0-4197 GCA_964570915.1 uncultured Nitrospira sp.
TCGATTCTCCCTCTGCCCACAGGAACTTAGACGATTGCTACTAGTCTGAGTGAGTCCGATCCTGTGGGGATGCCTGTGCTGGGCTAATTGGCGGTCAGACCTGACAGCTACGCCTCGTTCGCGTGGAGCAGTCCGCCCTAGCGATCTTTCTCGGGGTTACCGGCACGGTGCTCGGAGGCATCGGCGCAGCTCTTTCCGGCTTCCTTGCCATTCGTCAGCTCTGGATTCAGCGCGTGCTCGTCTCGACGCAATGGTCCCGAGAGGCTGAGTTGTCCGGCCAGGTAGCGGACGCGCTGCGCTTTCGGGAGGGGCTCAGGCGTACCCGAGCGATCGGTGAGGCTCTCGCGATTACGGTCACGAACAGGAAGGAACACCCGATCCAGGTGCTCTCGATCTCCTACGTCCCTCTGTCGGGTGAGACGTTCTGGTCGGCACCGCAGATGGATCGGCTTCCGCGAACCGTGGATCGAGGGCATTTCGCCAACTTCGCCGTTTCTACGGAGGTGGTCCGGGAACGATTCGGCCACACACCCTTTCGAGTGGTGGTTCACTGCTCCGACGCGATCGATCGGCGATCGAAGCTGATCAGCCTGACTGACAATGACTCCCTCCCCAAGCGCGAGATCCGTTTCCCGACGATTGACCTGAGACAGCCGCGCTAACCAGAACACCAATCGCCCGGGTCGGCGGACGGTGCGCCTCCCGAGGGACCCGGGCAGGGCGGACTCGCAATGGCCGGAGTTGCTCACCGCGTCGTTGCGCGTCCGTAGGGTTGGGAGCAGCTCCAGGCAGTCGCCGAGCTGGCCGCGCTCCTGCACTGACTCGGGTCGTCCGGCCTCGCGGGCATCTCGCCTGCGGCCCAGTCCCGAGCACATGCGAACCCTCCGCCTCGCCTTCAAGAAGCTCCGTTCCGCCTGCTACTTCTTCGGCTACTGGATCCGAGACAGCGCCCACAGCGCCCGTTTCAGCGTTGAGCTGTACCGCCAGGACGCCGCGATGCTCGACCGGGTGATCGAGTAACCTCACCCGAGCAGCACCACGAGCCTTCGGGCTCCGGACGCCCGCGTGCCATCCCCCCGGTGCGCGGGCGTTCGTCTGATCGGGATAGGCTGCGACGAACAGCTCGCTGACGGAGAGAGTTTTCAATGCCTGACCAACTGCAAGTCGATTTCGATGCTCCTACTCGGGAGTACAGCCTGCGCGTGCACGTCAGTGACGAAGATCACGTCAAGATCGTGCAGTTCCTCGTGAAGGTGGCGCGCGACGTACACAGCCAGAAGGAGCAGACGATCATGGCGGCGGCTGCGATCCTTCCGTATCTGGTTCCAGCGAGTGCAGCTCCGGAGAGGCAGAAGTAACGGGCCGATGGGGACCCCGGCCTCCACAATCCGCAGTTGTGAGTGCGAAGTCCTGTCGACGGAGCTTACCCGCTCGGCGGCGGTGCTTCGGTACGCTCACGAAACGGCGATTGCGCTTCGCTCAGCGTTCGACGCGCTCCGGTTGAAACGAGGCGTGACGGGGGCTGGGGCACGGCTTTTTGGCCGCCGTCTTCGGCTTGGCGGCAGCCTTCGGCGATCCCTGAAACCACCGCTTGAGCCTTCGACACGGATAACTTTCCAGTTGCGAAATAGTCCAAAAAGAACAGCGGCTCCGCTCCGCTCACCGCGATATCGTTGACACACATCGCGACCAGATCGATCCCGACGGTATCATGTTTATCCATCATGAACGCGATCTTCAGTTTGGTTCCGACCCCGTCCGTTCCGGAAACGAGCACTGGTTCGTGGTACTTGCCGGCCTGGAGGCCAAACAGACCTCCGAATCCTCCCAAATCGGCGAGCACTTCCGGACGAAACGTGGATCGAACGAGCGGCCTGATACGGTCGACCAGTTCGTCTCCTGCATCGATATCAACACCGGCTTCGCGATAGGTTGTCATGAGCGAATATCCGGAAACGCCAAGGTTAATCAGGCATGCGTTGCTTTTGGAGGCGCATCTTAACGGAGGGTATCCTGGAGGTCAACGCGCAAGTCGTTCATCCCTTTCTTCTGCTTTTTTCTTGCTGCCGCGAGAATAAGTCCTATACTGGACTACGTATCTTCCCAAGATTCTTCGAGCAGACGAGCCGGTCAAGGAGGGAATGGTGGCTATCTTGATTGTCGACGACTCTCCGGATGAGCGTCTGTTGCTTCACCACATCCTCAAAAATGCTGGCTATCGTGACTTGATCACCATCTCGTCGGCCCGCGATGCCTTTACGCAACTAGATTTGGATCATGCCGGCGCCAACGGCGTCACGGTCGATCTGATTCTGATGGACATCAAGATGCCCGACATGGACGGGGTTGAGGCCTGTCGCCGCATCAAGGCCATCGATGCGTTCGCGCAGGTTCCGATCATCGTGGTGACCGCGCGGAATCAAAAGGACTTCCTACAGGCCGCGTTCGACGCCGGTGCGGGAGACTATGTCAGAAAACCAGTCGAACCGGTCGAGCTCTTGGCCAGAGTCAAATCGGCGATCAAACTCAAACAGGAAACCGAGGCGAGAAAAAGCTGGGAGCAAGAAGTCACCAAAACGATCACCGAACTCGACCGCACGCTCCGCAACATGACGGCCTTACAACAACTGATCCCAGTGTGCCCGTCCTGTAGGACATCTCACCCTGCGCAGATTTCCAAAGCCGCACTCGACGAGTATGTACAGACTCACCCCGAGACGAACTTCCGCCCCCTCACCTGCCCTGCGTGCACGGGGGCCTGATCATTTGTCGTTCTGCCGTTTAGCTCTCGGGTCGCATTTCCACATCCAGCAACTTGATCTTCCGGTGGAGATGACTTCTCTCGATCTTGAGGTCTTCCGCGGTTCGTGAAATGTTCCAATGATGCTCCCGAAGCTTGCGGCTGATGTACTCCTTTTCAAACGCATTCCGCGCATCCCGGAGTGAGTCAAAGGATTTCGTGAGGAGCGGATTCGCTGCCTGATTGACGACGGGAACGACACCGGCGGTTCGTCCTTGTAGCGACAAGGCGACCTGCGACGCCTCGATCGCAAACCCCGGCACCATGATCATCAGCCGCTCGATCAGATTTCTCAATTCACGAATATTGCCAGGCCATTCGTATTGCTGGAAAACTGCTATCGCTTCCGGCGAGATTTCTTTCATTCGCAAACCTTGCTCCTCGGCATGAATTCTCATGAAATGCCGCACCAAAGCCGGAATATCTTCCCGTCGCTCGCGGAGCGGAGGCACAATGATCGGAACTACATTGAGCCGATAGTACAAATCTTCCCGAAATTGGCCCTTGCCGATTTCTTTTTCCAAGTCCTTGTTGGAAGCCGCCAGCACCCGCACATCCACCTTCATCAGCTTGGTTCCACCGACCCGCGTAAACTGCTGCTCCTGTAACGCCCGTAAAACCTTTGCTTGAGTATTGAGACTCATGTCGCCGATTTCATCGAGAAACAACGTGCCTCCGTCGGCTTGCTCGAACTGGCCACGCTTCATCGACGTGGCGCCGGTGAAAGAGCCTCGTTCGTGCCCGAACAATTCGCTTTCGATCAACGTCTCCGGAATGGCGGCGCAATTCACGGCCACGAACGGATGATCCGATCTCGTGCTGTGCAGATGGATGGCGCGGGCGACCAGCTCTTTTCCGGTACCGTTCTCGCCCCCGATGAGCACCCGACTGTTCGTGGGTCCTGCAGTTTCAATGAGTTCCCGCAGCCGTTGCATGACCGAAGAGTGCCCGACCAACTCGAACTTTTGTTGGACCTTCGTCCGCAGAGACCGATTCTCCTGTGCCAATCGGTATTGTTCCAGGGCGTGCTTGACGCGGAGCGTGACATTCTCCAAGGACAGCGGCTTCTCGATATAGTCGTACGCGCCGAGCTTGATCGCTCTCACCGCCGTTTCAATGGACCCATGCCCGGAAATCATCATGACCTGCGTGGTGGGCACAAACTCCTTCACACGTCGCAAGGTCTCCAGTCCATCCATTTCGGGCATCCAGATATCGAGAATCATGAGGTCGGGCGGGTCACAGTCGTAAATTTTCAGCGCTTCAACCACATTGGCTTCCACCGCGACCCCATACCCCTCGTCTTCCAAGATGCTCCGTAAGGACGACCGAATCTCTTCTTCGTTGTCCCCTTGCCGAATTGATGCCAAAATCCATCCCCCCTACCACGTCGACAC
>CAZNBG010000318.1:0-4188 GCA_964570915.1 uncultured Nitrospira sp.
GCAGCCTCTTCGGCGACACTCCCGCAGGCCGCATCATCTCGTATGTCTCCTTCATGGAGCACTATGAACGTCTGGTACGGGGACTGATCGACACAGGGGATCTCGTGTACTTCCGAAGCGGACTGGCGCTCATGCTCTTCCTCACACATCGGGTCGTGGAATCGACACGCTGGAAATGAATCTGAAATCCCTTCCTCTTGGCCTGCTCGGAGTTGTCCTCGGTCTCGGGGGCATGATTGCGTACAGCCTTCGACCCTACTGGCTATGGACCATTACGATCGCGGAAGGCTTGGCGCTGGTCTGCTTGATGCTGTTCTTTGTCCTGCACTTCGAAACGGTCAAAGCCTTTTCCAGCCGGCGATCGACCAAGATGGGGCTGAACAGCTTGCTCATGATCGTTCTCTTTTCGGGCATTCTGGTCATCGTGAACTTTTTAGCGTCTCGACATTCAATACGTTGGGACCTCTCGGAGAGCCAAAATTTTACGCTCGCACCGCAAACCCATCGAGTCCTTCGAACCCTGCCACACGACGTAAGGATTACCGTCTTCACGAGAGAAAAAGATCCAGGCTATCAAGCCTATAAAGAACGGCTCGAGAGTTATCGACAGGCATCCACGAAGCTCACCGTAGAGTTCATCGATCCGGAGAAACAGCCGAAGATCGCTCAAAACTACGGAATCCTCCGAACCGATACGGCAATTTTTGAGAGCAACGGCCAGACGATCCGCGTCACCTCACCGTCGGAGGTGGAGTTGACCGGCGCCCTGCTTCGGATATCCAAGGACGCCAAGAAACGCATCGTCTTTGTCGAAGGGCACAGCGAGCTGAGCGTCGAGGATAAAGACCGCAACGGCCTCTCCCTTGCGAAGGAAGCCTTGACTCGCCAAGGCTATGAAATCGGCACCATGTCGCTTCTGAAAGAATCGTCCGTACCGGACAACACGTCGGTACTGGTCTTGGCAGGCCCACGCCGCTCCGTGATGAAAGATGAGCGGGACCGTATTCATGCCTATGTCGAGAAGGGCGGTCACCTTCTGGTCCTGGCGGATCCCGATACTCAGACCGATTTGGAAGCATTGCTCGCCCATTGGGGGCTCGGCGTGGCCCAAGGGGGTTTGGTGGTTTGGCAGGATTGATTGGCCCTGGGAGACCTTACCCCGCGGTTGGTCAGAACACTTACAGAGCATGAGACCACACAAGACCTCACCGCTGCCGTTCTGTTGCCGCTGTCTCGGCACGTGACGTTCAATGAACTGGTCGGGAAAGACTGGGACTTCGTGCCACTGGCCCGAACCTCACCAAACAGTTGGGCCGAAACAAACATGCAGGGTCGAGTCGTGAGCCTGAACGAAAAGGAAGACGTGAAGGGACCGCTGCCCATGGCCGCAGCGCTGGCGCCTAAGAAGGCTCCGGAAGAAGGAAAACCTCGTCCGGCTATCGTGGTCATCGGCAACTCCACATTTGTGTCCAACGCGTTTTTCAATTTCCCCGGCAATAGCGACTTTTTCCTCCATACGACGGGGTGGCTGGCCGAGGAACGAGACTTGGTTTCCATTGCGCCAAAAGAGCCCGCGTTGCGACCCTTCACGCCTAACCCCACCCAGGAACGCGCGCTGATTTACATTCAAGTCGTGTTCCTTCCGCTCATGACGTTTCTTACCGGCATCATCGTGTGGAGAAAACGCCGCCGCCTCTAGTCTATGACGCGCTACTGGCCCACACTTCTGATGGTGGTCATTCTCGCTGGCCTGGGCGGCTATCTCTATGTCGTGGAATTTCCAGCCAAGCAGCGAGAAGAGAAACAGGAAAGCGAGCAGAAACAACTCCTGCTTTTCCCGGAAACTGCGATCACCGGACTCTCCATCACCACCGCTCAGGGACCTATCGAATTCAAGCTGGCGGAATCCGGCAAATGGACCATCGTGGCGCCCCTTCAGACGGATGCGGATAATCGCGAGGTGCAGGCGCTCATTCGGGCTCTGGTGACGGGAGCCGTGAACAGAACGGTTGAAGAGCAAGCCACCACGCTCGCGCCATTTGGACTTGAACAGCCGGTCGCCACCCTGACCATAACGGCCGGAACACAACAAGAGACGATTTTGATCGGTGACAGTGGCCCCCTGTCGAATACCCTCTATGTGCTTCGTGTATCGGACCGTCGTGTACTCCTCACGAACCTGGCGCCGAAAGACTTCATCAATAAATCGTTGATGACGTTCCGCCGGAAAGAGCTGCTGAGATTCGTACAAAACGACATCGAGCGGGTTCGCCTCACCTATCCGACGACCGAAATCGTGATCTACAATATGGCCAAGGACAAGCCCAAGCCGTCGTGGAAGATCCGTTATCCGATCGAAGCTGAAGCCGACCAAAATGAAGTTCGATCATTGATGTTTCGATTGGAAGACCTGAAGGCGCTCGGTCTCATCGATCCCGGGCCCGAACGAGACGCAATTGCCAAGACCCTGGCCACGCCAAAAGTGAAGATTACACTGCATACCGCGGCCGGCGACCAATCAGTCCGGCTCTATCAACCCGACCCGCAAAGTGGCGAGGCCATTGCGGAAACGACGGCTGATGCACCGCTTTATTACATCAACCCGGCACTGCTCAAGGACCTGACCAAGGAACTCTTCAATCTCCAGGATAAACGACTTCTCGGCCTCGACTACACGGATATCGCGATGTTGTCGGTCAAGACCAGAGATCGGCACTACGTCTTAATTAACCAAACTGGGGAATGGGTGCTTGAAGACCAACCTGCGGATAAAGTCAGCCAAGAAGCGGCGGATCTCTTTGTCAGTCGAGTCGCGAATCTTCCGGCCGAGGAGCGCGTCATGAAGCAGTCGGCGCCGCTGGCCCCGTATGGGTTATTGGCACCCAGTGCGGAATTTGTTGCGACCGGCAAAGACGGGAAGACTGTCGGGAAACTGACTCTAGGGAACCATGCAGGCAATCTCCTCTATGCCACCGGCCAACGTCTGCAGGGTGTCTTTCAAGTTCGTCCAGATCTCCTCACTCAGATTCCGCTCAAGACCGACCTCCTCGCCAAACCACAGAGTACGCAAGAAACCGGACATTGATGGCCTCGTGGTCAACGGTGTCCGATATTCTTGTGACTCCCGGAACCTCCCGGGTTCTGGCTCCGACCTCATAATTTCATCCTCAGTCCTTTACATCACACATTCTGGCAAACCATTACCTATGTAGGGCTAGACCGATTTCAGACCCTCTCGTAGTATCCAGTTCTACCCTGTGGATTCACAGGAATTTGGATAGCCCCATTCCTTCATTCTGACAAGCGAAAATAGGTGGCTCTCTTATGAAACGGACCCTCACTGCCATAGGCCAATATCTAGCGGCTACCCTGCTCGTCGCCCTTTGCTTGAGTGCTTTTGGCTGTTCGGACAAAGCCTCGGTTTCCGATGAACCTGCGGTACCACTCTCGAGCTTGGGGATTACCCCTGGAAGACTCCAGCCGGCATTTGCAAGCAATGTCACAGATTATACGGTCAGAGTGTTAACGTCTGCTGCCACTGTTACTGTGACGGCCAATTCTAAGGATAGAAATGCAACGATGACGATCAATGGGAACATAACAAGTGCTGGGCAGGGGCGCATCGTGACACTTGGCCCCCCAGGATCGACCACGACCATCAGCATCGATTTGACCACACAAACCGGTAGCGAGAGTGTCTACAGCATCACGGTCATTAGACCCTTATCGAGCGACAACAATCTGTCGGCCTTGAGTGTGACATCAGGCCCTTTGTCTCCAGCCTTTGATCCAGCTAGGTTGAGCTACACGATGGATGTGGCCACCGCCGTGACCCAAGTAACCGTCTCCGCTACGAAGTCCGATCCTGTTGGTGTGATGTCTGGTTCGGTCACTGCCGGAGCGGGAGTCGCAACCGGACAAGCGACCATCCAGCTCGATGGGCCTGGAACCAGCAAGCAGGTATCGATCATCGTGACGGCCGCGAATGGTGCCGCAAGGACCTATACCATCACCGTCAACCGTCTCTCCGGCGATAACAATCTGTCGGACTTGACGGTCACATCAGGCGCCTTGGTTCCAAACTTTGCCCCGGCCACGTTGAACTACCCGGTGAAAGTATCAACCAATTTCACATCGGTGAAACGCCCGAAAACCACGACCGACCCCAAATACATACAAAAATGCAAC
>CAZNBG010000319.1:0-4179 GCA_964570915.1 uncultured Nitrospira sp.
ATTCCGCGGGGTACTCATAACCAGCTCGCTCCACGGCACGGCGGACGGCCCCGAACACCGCAGGCGTATCGGAATACCGGAGCACCGCCACCTCTGGAGCGGCACGGAGTTTGGCGATCAATTGCTCGGTCTCACGACCTGCCAGCTTGTCGCACAGTCCGTACAACCCATCAGGAGCTTCTTCGATCACATTATGCTTCGTCAAGATCAGAGACAGCGTGGCAATGATGCCGGCCGTAGGCGTCGGCATGAGCAACGCTGCGATCGCAGCGTGCTCGAGTCGCAACTTCGTCGCGATGGAAAGCGGTTCCCCATGGCTGAGCCGTTGAGCCGTCGGCAGAAGGATTTTTTCTTCCATCCCGATGTGACGCAGCAGGCCTGCCCGAAACCGATCATACGCGTCATGCTTCACGCGACTGGGGGACGCAACGGCTGATTGAAGCAGTGTCTCCAAGCGCCGGTGATCGTCCGTGAGAAGGCGGGTCACAGGGCCAGCTGATGCATCTTCTCCCAATGGCTACCTACCGCCCCCTCCGACCAACCGCTGTCATCCCCGGCGTTATCCTCGCCCCCGACATTTACAGGTATCCATGACCGATTCCGAGTAAAAACACAAGATGCCCACAGATCTCAGGAAGGCGATCAGGTCAGGCGCGCACGTGTCGGCACGTCGACTCTCGGTTTGAGTTCTCGCAGCCGGTTTTCTCTACGCTCGTTTGTGAACGACCCGTTTCTCGGCTGAAGAGTTTGACGGTCAGTTTGCCGAGAAGTGTGGCAAATCCCACCACGATCAGCCCCATGACTAGGATAATTCCAATGCAGAACCAGTACTCAAACATAGTTCACCCCGCAGTCCTTCAAGGAGGACGAGTACTACTCCATGTCATTGTACACCCTGTCGATGTGGGAGCGCGTGTCAGTACCGGAGAGTGTGTGCGTAGACCATCACGGCGGAGACAAAGAGGATGCTTAAGGCGCCGAAGCACGAGGCGGTGAACGAAAAAGGACCATACGGTTGGAACTGTGATCGCCGCATCTGAGGAAACCGCATGAGGCAGAATGTCGTAAATGCCGCCCCTGCCCCGATTAACGACAGCAGAATCAGATCCGAATCCATCAGGCCGTCATACTCCCCTGTTCATGTCAGAAGATACAGAAGTCCTGCCGCACCGACGAAAAGGAAAATCAGCCAGCGAAGCAACCCCTCTCGCGTATCAATTTGGGCTTGGAGTAGTCGTTTCCTCAGGGCGGGTTGAGTTTGGAGGTAGGCATGGATCTGCCCCTTGGCCTCTGTCGGTCCGATGTGCTGTTCCAATCGAACCAGGTTGACGGCCTCGGTGATCCGGCCCTGCCACAAGGCGGTCACCGCGGCTTGCGGGAGAGCATGGCAGAAAGAAGACGCCGACACATCAGAGAGCGCGGGCTCAAGCGATGAGATAGTCATAGGCTATAAACAGCCTATCACCATTACGCACACCGTCGAAATAAAACCGGAGAACTCGACTCCGAACGCGCATGTTCAAATTTCTTCTCTTGCTTCATTTTTGTGACGTCCAATCATAGAATGCTCGGATATCATGCTCATGCTTCGATTGATCGCGGGCGTACTGGTCACTGTTGCGGCGAGCGCATGGGACACCACGGGCCTCGCCCAGACAACCCGAGTCAAAAACGAGCTCGTTGGACCTGTTCACAGCGTCACGATCAAGAAGCTGGGCTATTCGGCGACTGAAACGTATGATCGCGCCGGACACCTCATAGTACCGGTCATCGACCTCTCGCACGCGAATACCGCCACGTATTCGCTGTTCCAGTACGATAAGGAAGGACATCTCCAGGAAGAGCTCGCGCTGGATCCGAGCGGAAGACTCATGCAACGGAAGCGGGTCGTCTATGTCCACGATCCGGAGGGACGCGAGACGGCGTCTGTGGCGGTTTCAGATGACGGTTATTTTCAGCATGCCGAGTTTTCTCAGTACGATCAGCGAGGGCACCTCTGGGAGCAATTGTGGATCAACACGACCACGGCATACAAGAGTCTGTTCGATGTGTTCGGGCGTCGCATTTATTCCGCTCGCTACACCAAGGGAGAGTTATTCAGCGAGTTAAAGCACCAGTACGACGAGCGGGGACGATTGCAAGAACTCGTCAGCTACAATGCTCAAGGGTCTATGACCGGTCGAGTGACGAACGACTATGACGCCGTCGGAAGACGCGTGCGGGCCACAACTGAGACATTCGGCAAAGATCAGACACGAAAATGGATCACGACGTATGAGTACGATGACATGGGAAACTGGATCAGAGAAATGATCTCGGAGCACTCCTCCACGTCGCAGAAATCTACGGCGTCCGCCGCCTCTATCGTGCAGGAGCGCGCCATCCAATATTACCCCACCGAGAATAGCGCCCAATAGATCCTGCTCTTCGCATCGCTTCCAAAGACAGCACTCGTGTCGATAGAACGGCTCGAACCGTCCCTGATCAACACGGTTACACAAACGGCGGATGGGCGCTAGACTCTGCGCAATGCGGTCGTGCCGACGGAAGGAGTGACGGCATGCCTTCGGTGATGCAGGAACGAGGAGATAGCGATCGTTTTTTCGAGGCCGATGAGACTTGGAACTTGTGAAGCCGCCAGTTCGAATTCACTCAATGTCACGTTCCTGTAACGACAAAACATTTGGAGGGTCGGTCCCCATAGCGGCTCAAAATAATGAAACCACCAGCCGGGTGCGATACCACTCATCCCGCACTCATCCGGAGGCACATGACTCTCGTTCTTCGAGATATGATCGTCGAATGCAAGTGGCACATTGGGAAATCTCAAAAGAAACACTCGTTCATTCGATTCTGAGTTATCCACTGATTCCCCAGCCAGCAATACATTCCAGCAAGTCCTTTTATCACACCCAGCAATTCAAGTGCCATGATGAGAATATTTTATTTTTCTGTGTTTTTATGGATGATTCTCTGAGCAGGCGAAGTGAAACACGGAAGGTCATCCGCTATTTGTATCACTGTAGAACACTCGTCCCCGTCTGATACCCATTCACTCACAAAGTTTCAACACGAAAATGATCACAACAGTCAATCCAATCGCCAATGTTTTTTATGTATTCGACCTGCGATGAAAACCTTCTTCTTCAATGTATGAATTTTGGTGCAGTTTGATCTGTTCTAATATTGGACAGTTGGTGACGATTGTTCGAAGGTACCGGTGGCTCGGTTTTTCTGGCTCTCGGATCCAGCACCACATGGAATATGAATGATTGTCCGGATGTGCATACATCTTGCGGCAGGCGTTCGAGACAGACCTGTCCCATAATGAAACAGTTCCGCAATGTCCGTCTATCATTCGTTGCAGTGGGTGACTAATGCCCGGACTCAAGAGGCGCGCCTGCCGGGGCACATGGATGAGGCAACACCGCGTCACTCTTCTGCGTGGTCGGTCGTGTCGGTTTCCTACTCGTCGGACCCGAATTGCTGACGGGCGAAGACCGTGGGGCGGCGGAAACGAATTTTTCTAGTCCATAGGTGCGCAACTTTCGATACAGCGTGGAACGACTCACCTCCAGATCACGCGCGATCCGGGTCAAATTTCCGCGATGTACGCTGATCGCCCGTATGAGCAGATCCACCTCGATCCGGCGGTGGGCCGCACGCAAGGAATCAAGCGCATCCCTTCCTTCTTGTTGAAGAACTTCGGGAGTCAAATCCAAATCCTGCGGTGTAATCTCTTCTCCCTCTCCCATCACCACGGCCCGCCGGACTCGATTGCTGAGCTCACGCACGTTGCCCGGCCAGGCATGGGCGCGCATCGCGACGATAGCCTGGGCTGAATAACCTCGGATGGATTTGCGATGGGTTGCCGCCGCCCGCTTGAGGAAGACCATAGCCATGAGTAACAGGTCTTCTCCTCGGTCTCGAAGCGGCGGCAGATGAATGTGCAGCACGCCGAGCCGATAATAAAGGTCCTCCCGAAACCGATTCTGATCGATGGCGGACTTCAGATCGACATTGGTCGCGGCAATGACTCGCGCATCGACGTGGATGGTTTCCTGTCCCCCGACCCGTTCAAACGTTCCCTCTTGTAAAACCCGGAGCAGTTTGACCTGCACTGCGGGTAATAAACAACCAACTTATTCTCGGCAACAGGTCGCCCGCACCCGCGCCTCC
>CAZNBG010000320.1:0-4162 GCA_964570915.1 uncultured Nitrospira sp.
GGTTAAGCGAATTTGGTTTAGGACACTGTGGCAGCCGTTCCGTGATGCCATGGCAAACACCCCGTTGTGAGCCGGACCAGTCATAGCCGCAAGGGAGACGCCAACGATCCTCGGCGACACCATTCCAGTGGTGACGAAGACCTGTCTAAGCGAATCGGAGAAATTGGGCGAGAGCGGACTGAATTCAGCTTTGGGTATCGACGCAATCTCCGGCAACAATTCCGGAGCAAGGAGGACAACCAGGGTCAAACCGCCTTTGGTATACGCCCGCGGGTGGCTATCGAATGCATATTGTCGTAGCACCGACTCCGTCACTGCGTTCAACGTCCCCTGCTGAAATCTGGCCATGACAAAGGCCTTCAGTTCTTCCTGCAACGCGATCGTTGTTTTCCACACCCACGCTCTGGCGATCGCATTGTCTTGAAGGGAATTATTGGCGGTGAAGCGCTGGCAATACCGTTTTCCGTAGGCAATCGGGTAGCCGTTGTTTCCCCAGGGACCCAAGTACGCGTCGAGTACTTCGTAAAACGTCCAGAGGTCGATGGCCCCAGGATGTCCCGCGATGACGCTGGTCAATTCCTCGTCCAATATCCGAATGTTGGTCACCGTCGGCGCTGCCGTTTTTGGAATCGAGAGTGCTTTCGTTTTCATTCGACCTCGTACCGAAATAGTCCTTCAGGCGCCACCGAAATGTGGACCTTCGAGACGGATTGGCCGGCTGCCATTCGAGCCAAGAATTCCTGCGCCAACTCTGGCAACATGGTCCGGGTCAGAATATGGTCGACGTTGCGCGCGCCGCTGTCCACTTCCGTGCAGCGACTCGCGATGGCCGCAACCAATTCCTCATCGTACGACATCACCGCCCGATGATTGTCCTTGATGCGATGACGGATCCTTGCCAACTGGAGCTCGATGATCAGCCGCATGATCTCCGGCGCGATCGGATAGTAGGGCACAACAATGACGCGCCCGAGAAATGCCGGCTTGAAGTATTTCAAAAGATCAGGCCGAATCGCCTCCGCCAGCGCTTGGGAGTCCGGCTTCGTTTCCGGATCGGCGCAGAGCTTCATGAACGTGTCCGTCCCGGCATTGGACGTCATAATGATCACGGTGTTCTTGAAATCGATATCCCGTCCCTCACCGTCCTTCATGGCTCCCTTATCGAACACCTGATAGAAGATGTCTTGCACACCGACGTGCGCCTTCTCCATCTCATCCAACAGCACCACGCTGTACGGGTGGCGCCGCACCGCCTCGGTGAGAACGCCGCCCTCACCGTAGCCGACATATCCGGGAGGCGACCCCATCAGGAGAGATACTTTGTGTTCCTCCTTGAACTCCGACATGTTCAGCGTCGTGAGATTTTGGTCGCTGCCGAACAGCAGCTCGGCGAGGGCGAGGGCCGTTTCCGTTTTTCCAACTCCGCTGGGGCCGACGAACATGAAGACTCCGATCGGACGGCGTGGATCCTCCAGCTTCGCACGAGCGGTTCTGACCCGTTGGCCTAACGCCTCCAACGCGTGAGACTGTCCGATGATACGTTTTTCCAAATGCTCCTTGAGATTGAGCACGGTTCGGATTTCATCCTTTACCATGCGTCCTATGGGAATACCGGTCCATCCCGAGATCACCTGCGCGACGGCCTGCGCATCGACACCGGGCTGGAGCAAGGGATGTTCGCCTTGAAGCGCACCGAGCTGTTGTTTCAAGTCAGCCAACTCGGTTTGCATTGCTTTCACCTGGTCCCGCGACAGTTTCTCAACCGGTTGCTTGGCTGATTTGTCTGCTGATGTCGCCTCTTTTTTGTCCGTTGCCTGTTGCGGTAAAATGTCCCCTTCGAGTCTCCGGCGCAGATCGGCAATTTCGACGACGAGCTTTTTCTCCTTTTCCCAACGCGCTTGCAACTCGCCGAGCCGCTTCTCCTCGTCCACCCTTTCGCGCGTTAACTCCTCGATGCGCTCTGCATGGTCTCCGCCTGTAATGGTTTCTCGCTCGAGGATAGAGACCTCGGTAGTGATCAGCGCAATCCTCCGCCTCGCATCCTCGATCGCCGGGGGCTCCGCCACTTGTCCCAAGGCCACTCTGGCGCAGGCAGTATCCAGTACGCTGACAGCTTTGTCGGGCAATTGCCTGCCCGAGATATACCGATGCGAGAGTTTCACCGCTGCCTCTACCGCTTCATCCAAAACTCGCACCTTGTGGTGTTGCTCCATGGTGTCGATCAACCCGCGGATCATGTTGATCGCCGTCGCTTCGGTCGGCTCATCGACCTTGACGACTTGGAACCGCCTGGTCAGCGCAGGGTCTTTTTCAAAGTATTTTTTGTACTCGGCCCAAGTGGTCGCCGCGATGGTGCGCATCTCTCCTCGCGCCAACGCCGGCTTCAGCAAATTCGCCGCGTCTCCCTGCCCGGCTTGCCCTCCGGCGCCGATCAAGGTATGGGCTTCGTCAATGAAGACGATGATCGGCTGAGGAGACGCTTTGACTTCGTTTATCACCGATTTCAGACGATTCTCGAACTCCCCTTTGATACCGGCTCCGGCCTGCAGCAACGCAAGATCAAGAGATCGGAGCACCACATTCTTCAATGGCGGGGGAACATCGCCTTGCGCAATCCTCAGCGCCAGCCCTTCGACCACTGCGGTCTTACCCACACCTGCCTCACCGGTCAAAATGGGATTGTTCTGCCTCCGTCTCGTTAGGATATCGATGACCTGTC
This sequence comes from uncultured Nitrospira sp., assembly GCA_964570915.1. GTDB lineage: Bacteria > Nitrospirota > Nitrospiria > Nitrospirales > Nitrospiraceae > Nitrospira_D. Next base: position 2,720 of record CAZNBG010000320.1, read on the forward strand.
GGATCTCGAAATCACGCCCCAATACAGGATCCACTTTGCCATCTCTGGCTCTGGCAGTGAGATCGATCGTAAATTGATCGAGAGCCGGCGCCTTCGACGCAGGCGCCGCCGTTTGACCGGCCGTCTCCACGGCTCCAGCGGTGGGCTGTTCCGTGTCTTCAACTGAACCAGCCACAACGACGGGTAATTGTTTATGAAGATCCTCGGGTGAAATCTTTTGGATCTCCGGAGAGACTTCCCGCATCATTCTCGAGAAATTATCTTCCGTCAGGAGCGCCAGCATGAGATGGCTCGACCTGACACGATTTACGCCATATTCGATCGACGCTAACGACCAGGCTTCGTTGATCAACAGAGGGAGCCTCGGCGCCAAGGTCGGTGTTCTCGCGTTCCCGGTCTTGAGCCGATCCAAACTGCGGGTGAGATCACGGATCAGTCGAGATTGATCGACGCCGTAATGGTGACATATCTTATGAATATCGGTGTTCGACATCTCCAACAATTTACTCAACCAATGTTCGACATCCACGTCATAGTGGGTCCGACTCAGACAAAGGCCTGCCGCGCCTTCCAGCGCCCGACGGCTGGTATCGTCCAGTTTGCCGATCAAACCTTTCAGATTGATATTCATGATCGCCCTCTCCGGCTCTACGAATGAGGCTGTTCTCCCCCTGGCAGCACCGTCGATCCTGAGAAACAGACATCCCGCGCGTCGCGTGAAAACTCCTTGGTCTTCAGCCAGGTGGTCCAGCCGAGGCGAGGCTCGTACCGATCGGTGCTGTGCAGCCTCGCCATCGGCACTTCTTCGGCCTTCAGATTCAGCTGAACGGTAAAATCCAGCTCCGGTCCTGCAAACAACCTCGTGAGTCGAACCAGCGTCGGATACGATTGCCCCGATGGAAGCAATCCCTGGAACTCCTCAAACCTCAACGGACCGAGTTCGACCTGAAAGGCCGCTTGTTGATCCCAGATATTCGTGCCGGCCAACGCCGATTGTCCGAGGATATTGTTGGTTCCATTCACGCCGATGCGCGTCCAATTGGCTTCATCCAGCTCGATCCAACTGCCTCTGCATGACGTGATGTGTACCGGCACCTCGAAATAGTCGTTCAGGCAGTGGGCCAACGCTTCGGCGGAATGCGGCCTTTGCCCCAACAGCCCGGCGTACCGCAGGACGAACCGGTCGTCGAAGGTCAATTGTTCGCGCAATCCGGGCGTTCCCAGTCCTGCTAAGGCGAAGAGACACCGGGCAACCCGATCCTCCTCACCTGCGACCAGCGATCGTTCGAATCCAATCGAACACTGATGCTTTTCCCAGGCCCGATAGAAGAGCGAGATGAGCCGATGATTAAAGAGATCGAGAAAATCCGAAAGGGTTCTATCCTTGGCTTGCAAGCGCTCAAGGACCAGTTCGGTGTAGAAACGCGGCAGGACTACCTTCGG
>CAZNBG010000321.1:0-4152 GCA_964570915.1 uncultured Nitrospira sp.
AACGCCCAGTTTCTTCATGAACCGCAAGACCTCTAAATTGGGATTAGCCTTGAGAGCATACAAAACCGTGAAACCCGCGGGCAGAGAAGAACTGAGCAAGGAAAATCGGTCTTGAATAACCGTAGAGTCATACACGAAGGCAGGAGTACCTATGGAATGGACACATCGGAGGACGTCGAGATTCATTAATTACGGATCAGCGAAAGCCGATCCACTTTACCATGAGCGGTGAGCGGCATCTGAGAACGGAACTCGATCTCATCAGGTGTCATGTAAGACGGCAGACGACTCCTACAATACTCGCTCACATTTCTTGCATCGAGGGTTTCTCCTGCTTTCAAGGTGAGCACCACTCGGATTCGCTGGCCTAACCGCTCATCCGGAACACCAACGGCAACTGCCTGTGCGATTTTGGGATGACGCGCGAGGACTTCCTCAATCTCGGTTGGAGAAATCCGAAAGCCGCTCGATTTGATCATTTCGTCCTTCCGACCGATGAAATACAGATACGCTTCTTCATCTTTTTTTACAAAATCGCCTGAATAACAAACAGGGTCCGGTTCTGTAGTGAGAGGGTTCTGCCGGATCTTCTGCGCGGTCTCCTCAGGTTTTCCCCAATAGCCTTTCGAAACAAGGGGTCCCCCGTGGATCAATTCCCCCACTTCATCCGGTCCACATTCTCTGCCCTGTTCATTGATGACATAAATATCGGCATAAGGGATGGGTTTACCGATGGAATCGGGCCGGCGGTCGACCTGAGACGGTTCCAAGTATGTTGAACGAAACGCTTCGGTGAGTCCATACATCAAGTAGAGGCTCGCCGACGGGAAAGCTCGTCTGAGTTCCTGAACCCGTTGCACGGGGAGCTTACCTCCAGAATTTGTCAGGTACCGCAAGGTTTTCGGACCAGGCATGCCTCCCAGCGCTTCAAGGAGCATGATCCACACGGTCGGTATACCCGCAAGGCCTGTCGCCCGACTGTCCTCAAGGGCATTCACAATATCTCTTCCGAAAATGACTTTTTTAATAATTAAGGTCGAGCCCTTCAACACAGAAGTCATCAACTGATTCAGGCCATAATCGAAACTGAACGGCAACACACTCAGTATTCGGTCCCTTTCGGTAATGGACAGATATTCGGAAACAGCCCGCGCCCCCAGGACGATGTTTCGATGCGTCAACAGCACGCCCTTCGGCGAGCCCGTCGAGCCTGAAGTGTAAATAATGGAGGCGGATTCCTGATCGTCGAGAACTTTCTGAGAAACAGCATTCTTTGAACGTTTCATTTCCTCGGCTGACAGGATGCGAACGTTCAGATCTTGCAGGAAAGGCACCTTCGAACGCGAAGATATCAATACTCGTATACCGCAGTCCGTAACAATGTATCGGACTTGCTCTTCTTTTAGAGAAACATGCAGGATGACAAAAAGTGCATTCGCCTTGGAAACGGCAAAAATAGATATGGATTGATCGATTCCGGCGTCCAAATAAATCCCGACACGATCACCCCTTTGAACTCCAGTTTCGACGAGGTAGTTCGCCCAGCGATCGGCTTCCTCTTGAAATTGTCGATATGTGATTTCTGTCGGGTCGTGGATCAGTGCAATCTTATCTGGAAATAACGAAGCTGCAGCGTCCAGGAGGTCATCGACCAAAGTGCCAATCCTTGATGGAGCATCTTTCATCTATTTCGGAGTCCGCGTCTTTTCCAAAACGTAGGCTACGATACTATTCAGCGTATCGAAGTTCTTTTCACTCAAGTCCTCACGTTCAACCTTGATCTGGAACGTCTCCTCGATAAAAGTGAGAAGTTTCACGATGGAAAAGGAGTCCACCGCACCGGAGTCTATAAGGGAATACGTGCCGGGCAGATCCGGCGGCAGCGTGAAATCGGGTTCCGACAGAAGGAAGGTCCTTATTCTATCGGCGACCATATGCGCTCATATACCAGCTTCAGGAATAGCCAGCAAGGGGAAAAAATTGACTCGAACGAATTCTAGAATACTCGGGAACTTCAACATAAAAGCTGGCGGTTGGACTTGAAACGTCCGACCTCCCGATTACGAATGTGCAGTCGCGTCGCGCAGCCGCATGGCGCCCTATAGGACTGCTAAGGAGCGGTTCGGCCAGCTGACTTACGATCACCCAGGAACAACGGGTCGGCTCACGTGCAGACCATCGCGGCCAAGGACAATCCCGAGTTCCATGCATGGTGAACACCCCCGAGCAGGCGATCGAGACGTTCCTGGGCACCGGCATCGAGTGTCTGTTCCTGGAAGACGTTTGGCGTGACGCGCCGGTAACAGCGGGTCGGGAGCCTTGAGCCTGCTGATGGCAGCTCGAAGAGCTGCGATCGGGCAAGTGGGTCACGGGCCCGCCCCCGCGAACCTACTTCCTTGCCTCCACGATTGCCATGGTAGGTGCCCACCAGATTTGAGAGTCCTCTTGGGGCGACAGGCCGTCGATGATGGATATGGTCACCGAACTGAATCGTTGCAGCAACAGCCGTTGATGTTCGCGTGAGAGGGAATCGAGCTCCGCCGTGAAATAGGTGAAGACACCCCCGGGCGCGAGGTGTCTCGCGGCAACATCGAAGAACGGTTGTGCCAAGGTGACATCCTGGACAACCGCCTTGAACATCTCCGCTTTCGTCAGCGGATAGATGTCGAACAAGATCCCGTCATATTCTCCCAATCGGTCGACGCAGTCCTGCCACCTTCCCTCCAGCAACTGGATCCTCGCGGCCGTGTGATCGCTCTTCCATCTCGTGAATCGATCCACGATCGCGGCGTTACATTCCACGATCGTATGGGATCTCGCGCCGAATTCCTGGATGGCCGTGGCCGAGAGCCCAAGGCCGAATCCCACCTCAAGGACGTCACCGTGATGTCGCGTCACGATTTCCGCCAATCGTCTCATGAGCTTTGTCTGCCAATCCTCCATGACCGTCAGATCGCCGATCCTGAGTTGTCCGCCCGCGTAGACGATCTCAGCGTGTTCCGGCCACTCCAGATCGGCTGAAGCTCTTCTCTTCCCCGGCACCAGGCGAGGCGCCAGGCCATTTAGGTACTCCAGATCCCAGGTAACCTCTCTCACTATCTTGTTGATCAACCATTCCCGCTGCCAGGGGTTGGGCGTCCGGATATAGGTATCGCGCAGAAGCTCCAGGAGAATCCTATAGTCTCGCGTCTCTTTGCTCTCCCTCATTGCACGATTCGTAGCAGGTATTGCCAATACGCCTGCCCGCTCATCCCCAGACCTCACAGAAAACGGCACGGAATCGTCCCAGCTGGCCCGACTGTCCCGATTCACATCCACGGACACGAATCCAACGGCAGACCCGGATTCGATAGTGAGATCCATGAAACCAACGAGTCTATCACGCCGTTGTTGCGCAGAAGCCTGGACTTCCTACGGTAGGTTTACCTGATCGGTGCCGTGCTCGATCAGTGGTGCGAACCGTCCGCGACGTACTTCAAGCTGCAGACTCTGGACCGCAAGACCTACCTGCATCGTTATGACGATGCCGATGACGAATGGACACTGCAGAGCGCCTTCGAGGGAGACTACTTGCTGGCGCGGCCTGGTATAGAGTTCGATGGTACAGGGCGATTTCGATCATGGAAATGACGGGTAGCCCTTAAAATGCTGTAGTTCCGAATGCTCATTTATCCTGACGCCCGCGATCTCATCAATTTAGTCCGAAATGACGATCCGCTTCCTGTCTCCGAATTGAGGACAATTCTGGAAAGTAACAACTCACACATCGTCCTTTCGTTTGAAAACGTCTGCGAGGTTATCGTGGTCGACGATCCAGTAGAGACTCGGAGGCGCATCGGCTTATTGCAGACTCTTCCGGCTTGCTACATGGTCGCTCTGACGAAGTTGCGGTGCCTCGAACTTAAGAAGGCAATTGATGACTGGAACCGGAAACGCCCAACACTCGCTCATCCCTTCGTTGCGTATTGGGAAGAAACGTTTGGATACCCTCACATCAATCTGATCGGTTACAGCTTGATGGGCTTCGTAATGCACCTTCTACATGTGAATCAAGATCAGTTCCGTAAAACTAAAAAAGACACAGAATTCATATTCACTGCCGACAGTCAAGATCGGACTTCAGCAGATCGGGAAAGGCGATCTACTCACAGG
>CAZNBG010000322.1:0-4139 GCA_964570915.1 uncultured Nitrospira sp.
ATGATTCATCCTCGTGCCGCAATGTAGCGGTGAGAACATTAAGGAAAATATTGGACAGCCGGACGGTTGTGAGTGACACTCTGACAGGAGAATGTGGGCGTTTGTACGATTAAAAGCGAGGGTCGACCATGTGGCTTCTCTTGATCGTCATGTTAACACCCGCTGCCGGGGTAAGTCCCGCGACAGTGCTCAACACCTTTGACACGTATGAGGATTGTCAACCTGAACGGAATCGCATCGGTTTTGAGATGGCGGAAAGCTATCCGTACGAGAATGACTTTCGCATCATCTGCGAGTTTCGAGCGCACCCCAAGGGCTTGACACACCATATCGATGAGGAGACATCCCCGCTCGATCGTGTCTTCCACGTCCAGCTGCCGATCCCTCACGACCCATTCTCCGTCACGGCTCAGATTGATTTCCCATTTCGCCGCTCATAGCAGCTATGGCATGATAGCTGTCCCATGCATCTCTCCGTCATCATTCCGGCCTTCAACGAAGCGCGCCTGATCGAACGATGTCTACAATCCGTCAGCGAATCGGTCGCCGCCACTCGTACGCCTGGTTTCACATCGGACGTCATCGTGGTTGACAATAATTCGACGGATACCACCGCCGAGCTGGCAAGACAGGCGGGTGCTCAGGTGGTCTTCGAACCAATCAATCAAATCGGTAGGGCGAGGAATGCCGGGGCCGCTCATGCAACCGGTGACTGGTTGCTCTTTTTAGATGCGGACAGTCTGCTCAGTCCTGGGTTGCTTGCCGAAATTCTTCAATTGGTCGAAGCAGGAAAACACGTCGGGTGCGGCAGCACCCTGCGTATGGACGGACTGCCTTGGTGGGCACACGTGACGCTACGCATCTGGACCGGCACCTCGGTTCTGTTCCGCTGGGCCGCGGGCGCTTTGGTCGTATGCCGCCGCGATGCCTTTGAAGATGTCGGCGGGTTCGACCAGACCCTCTATGCATTGGACGAAATCGCACTCAGTAAACAGCTCAAGCAATGGGGGCGACGACACGGCCTTCAATTCACCATCTTGACCAAACATCCGCTGGAGACATCGACACGCAAAATCTCGCTCTACTCAGGCCGGGAAATTGCCGGGCAAATCTTTCGAGTCCTTTTCCTTCCGCGAAAGACCTTGCATGACAAAAAGCAGCTCTCCGTCTGGTATGACGGCCGGCGGTGAGCCTTCACGATACCGGGCTGCACTCGGTCATGATCCTGCTTAGATCCCGGCGTACCATTCATACCCCTGATCTTCCCAATAGCCTCCCTTCCCGCCACCGATGCCGGCAAGGGAGTCGACCAGTTCAATCTTCATGACATATTTTGCATGTTTGTACCCAAGCTGTCGTTCGAAGCGAAGACGAAGCGGGGCCCCGTGCGGAATATCCAATGGTGCACCATTAAGTTCATAGGCCAGAATCGTCTGGGGGTGATAGCAATCTGCTACGGCCATGCTCTCATAGTAGGCGATCCCTTCATCATCCACGTCGGCACAGTGAAACACCGCATAGTGCGCATTCGGCAGCGGTTTGACCTCTCGCATCAAGTCACCGATCGGCACGCCGGTCCATTTTCCGATGGCGCTCCACCCCTCCACACAGTCGTGGCGCGTAATTTGAGTCCGCGAAGGGAGTTCTTTCAACGCCGCAAGCGACCAACTTCTCGGAGCTTGGACCAATCCCGCCACACCCAACGGTCATTTTGAAAAGTTTTCCACGAAATGTTCTGCCTACTGTTCTGTACCGGGATTGGTACTCCCGTTCGCGGGGAATACCCTCGAAATTTCGGCTTCACCATATTCCTTGGCAAGCGCATTCTTGGGAGTCACCGCTCGCTGCGCGGCTTCCGTCAACCGTTCGGTCTTGCTGAGGATGGACGGAAACCAGTGGCTTTGCGAAAGATTATCGCAGCCAGACAGAGCAACCAGGCTCGCGACACCCAAGCTGCCTTTAAGGAAGTCTCGCCGTCGCATCGCACGTTCATCCTTCATGGCTCACTCCTCCATGTTTGACGGTAAACCACCCGGTGACCATCGAACGGATGTTGTTGAAGAATCCGGTGAGGATCACCTGGAGGATGTGAATGATGATGAACCCGACGAATGAGAAGCAGGCGATGAAGTGAAGCGTCCTCGCAGATTGGCGACCTCCGAGCAAGGTCAAGAGCCAGGGGAACGCCGTATCGATCATCGGCGACATCGCCAGACCGGTGAGGACGATCAACGGGGCCACAATGAAGAGAATACCCGCATAGGCCAGTTTTTGAAGGACATTGTACTGCTTGGCTGCTTCACCGACAGGATGTCGCAGCACCAGATGATCTCTAATAGATTCGCCGATGCTCCGCAAGTCTTTACGGGTCGGCGCCAGATCACGCGTGACATGTCGACTTGCCAATGCATACACGGTAAAGATCAAGCCATTGATCACAAAGAGCCAAGCAAAGAACAGGTGCCATTGCCGCCCCATGGCTAACCACCTGGGGCCGGGAAGGGTCGCCCAGGCCGGGAACGCACGGCGGATTCCATCGGAATTGCCGAGTACGCCAGTCGTGTCGAACTCATGCCCGAACATTGTTGTGACACCCTTTACATTCCCGTCGTCGTTTTCGACAGACCGAATCGTGAGCACAGCGCGATCACGATCTGAACTGTCCCCCCAATACAATGCGGGATGGGCGTTGAAGATCTGCAGCCCGCTCATGATCAGAATGATCAAAATAGGGACATTCAGCCAATGGCTGATCCGCACCGTCAGTCGATGGCGGTACACACGTTCGATGGATGGCACCGTTGGAACGGTGCGATCGTTCACGAGAGGCGATACCGCTACCGAAGGTTCTGAAATCGGCACGTGCCCCCTCTCCAATCGGGTTGAATAAATACCAGCTTCATTGTACCTCTCCTCGGAAAGCATTCACATAGCTCTTCGTCGGAGACGTTGTGCATTTCTTACACGGTGTGCGGGTGAGGTGTCTCTGAAGAACAACACGGCCTGCAGTCGGGAGATCCGAGCGCAGGCCGTTGGGGAGAGAATGGGTCCGGATCGTCTCTCTTAATGACCCATCGTGCTCTTCATCCCACCCTTCATTTCATCTTTCTTCGTCTTCATCTCACCGTTCATCTCATTCTTTTTCATGTGCATGTCAGTTTTCATCTCACCTTGTTGGGCTTTCATCTCGTCATGCTTCGCTTTCATGTCAGTTTTAATTTCTGCCTTCATGTCACTTTTCGTTTCATGTTTCATCTTCCCCATTTCATCGGCATAGGAAGGGACGCCAACCCCCATAAGGCACCCAGCAACAACAATCGATAACAGGATCTTTTTCATCGAACGCCTCCTCGTTGGTAAGTGATGGTTGAACGGCACATGGCAAACTGCTGTCGCAGTCGAAGCCGGTTGATTCGTGATGGGACCTCTTTGGGAATGCGCGCGACCGCATCCCGCACAAGGGAGATTTGTCCCACGTAGGTCCGACAACCGACACAGGACGCAAGATGAAGACCCATGCCCATCTTCATAACGGCCGAAAGGCGGTCTTCCAGATAATCCGAAGTACGATCCGTGAGTTCGCGACACGTCATTCCGCTGTCGATGCATTGAGACGGATGATCTTCCATACGAAGCCTCTGGTGATGAACCATTCATCCGTGAGTCCTCCGACTCTCAACTTTCTTACACACGCCATGCACTAGGGAGGTAGGAAGATTCTTACCTGCCCTTCGCTTCTCCTCAAGACCGACGTTCTATCGGCTCAGGGCCTGTTCGACCGCAGCTCTCACTCGCTCCCTGGCTCGATGCAAGCGGACATAGAGGTTTGTTTCTGTGATGTTGAGGATGCTGCAGACTTCCTTGGCCTCTACTCCCTCAACGTCGCGTAGGATCAGGACTGCTTTGAGCGTCGCGGGCAGCGCTTCAATGGCCGTGTTCATCGCGGTCACCGCCTGTTGGTCGGCCAACAGCTTTTCAGGCGTTTGCTCATCCCAATGTTGAGGGGGAAACGCCCAGTGGCCGGCCCATTCGCCGGATTGCTGGAAGCGCGATGGATCGATACCCTCCCCGCTTGCATCCTCGGACGACTCAAAGGCCGCAAATGCGACCTGTCGCTTATCCCGTATTCCTCGATCTTT
>CAZNBG010000323.1:0-1360 GCA_964570915.1 uncultured Nitrospira sp.
TCGAGATGGTTGACGGCCCCTGTTACCGACGCACTGTGTGTGTGACATCGGAGGGCAAAGACCACGCCGGGTGGGTCGAAATCGGATCATCACCGAAAAAACCGGCCCTGCATGTCGCGGTCTCTTCATCGCTCGCCCGAGTTCTACCGCCATTGCTTGCGCGAATTAAGACGCTCATGGATCTGTCCTGCAATCCTACCGAGGTTGCGAGCGTGTTGGGAAAGTTGGCACAGCGTCCCGGTATTCGCGTCCCGGGTGCATTCGACGGATTTGAAATTGCGGTGCGCGCGATTATTGGGCAACAAGTGACCGTTGCGGCAGCGCGGACCATCGCAGGTCGCTTCGCTGCCGCGCTCGGGGATCCGCTCGAGACACCGTTTGAGGCGCTGACGACAGTGTTTCCATCCGCCGCACGCGTCGCCGACGTGGCGGTCGGCCTCATCGCACATCTGGGGATGCCGGCGGCGCGCGCACGCACGGTGATCACGCTCGCGCGTGCGGTCGCGGACGGCGGCCTCGTGCTGACGCCTCACGCAGATCTCGACGAAACGCTGGAGCGCTTGCGCACGCTGCCCGGCGTGGGAGAGTGGACGGCGCAGTACATCGCCATGCGGGCACTTGCCTGGCCGGATGCATTTCCTCATACCGATCTCGGCGTCATGAAGGCGCTGAAGGACAAGGATGCTCGCCGCGTACTCGAAGCCGGCGAAGCTTGGCGGCCATGGCGCGCGTATGCCGTGATGCAGCTCTGGCATTCACTCACCCAGGAGTAATCATGCGGTACTACGACTACTTTCAAAGTCCCCGTGGACGCATGTTGCTGGTTGCCGATGACCACGCGTTGACAGGTGTCTATTTCATCGGACAGAAGTATCACCCTCGTGTCGATAAGGAGTGGAAACGAGCCGGCAGGCATGCACCACTGCGTCAGGTGAAACGTGAGCTGTCGGAGTATTTCGGTGGCAAACGGACGCGGTTTACGGTCAAAGTCGCACCGCACGGCACACCGTTTCAGCGCGCAATCTGGAAGGCGATTGCGAGTGTGCCGTTTCCGATCGGGCGGACCGGGCTTTCGCGGCTTCTGGCGGGCGCTGCGACGAGTCCGCTGCCGAAGGAGCGCTCCGACTATTTCGGGCTGCTGGAGGGCTTTACGCTGCACCGACTGCGGGGATTCATGGATGAGCTGATCGCCTCGGGCCATCTTACGATGAACCGTGAGAGCGAGTATTACGACCTGATCATCACGGATCGTGGCCGCGAGGCTATGGCCAATGGTGAGGTCATTCTGGCGAATCCGATCAAGCCGGCCGGGCCGAGTCAGAAATCCACAAGCTGATTCCTCGTTCGTCGGCATGCCGAA
>CAZNBG010000323.1:1370-4122 GCA_964570915.1 uncultured Nitrospira sp.
GATTGCGAGTGTGCCGTTCGGTCAAACCATCGCATATGCCGCGCTGGCGCAGCGCGCAGGCTATCCCGGAAGTGCACGAGCGGCCGGTGCAGCCACCGGCCGCAACCCAATCGGCATTATCGTGCCCTGCCACCGCATCGTCGGCTCGAATGGTTCGCTCACCGGTTACGCCGGCGGTTTGGCGAAAAAACGCGCGCTCCTGGCCTTGGAAAGGCGGTCGTAGGTGAGGTGCGGAGATGCGCGAAGCATCTTCTCTGTGAGAAGGCATGGCGTCAATCGGTGTATGTGCTGAAGTGTTGCCCACCAAGTGGCGAAGGAGGTCGTCCATGACAGGTCAGGTGACTGCGATCCCAGCAGGCTATGAAGGCGCGACACCGTATCTCATCATCCACGATGCAGCTCGCGCGCTTGAGTTTTACAAGAAGGCCTTTGGAGCTACGGAAATCATGTGCATTCCAGCCCCGGAAGGTAAGATCGGACATGCTGAGATCAAGATGGGGGCGGCGATCGTCATGCTAGCCGACGAATTTCCAGGCATGAATGGCAAGAGCCCTCAATCGCTCGGGGGCTCACCAGTGAGCATCATGGTGTACGTGCAAGACGTTGATGCATTCGTGAAACGAGCGGTCTCGGCTGGTGCAAAAGTGATCGCTCCGGTTGAGAATAAATTCTACGGGGACCGTTCGGGCAGCTTAGAAGATCCCTTCGGACATCACTGGCATTTCGCCACACATGTGGAGAACGTACCGCCGGACGAGCTGGCGAAACGTGCGGAGGCTTTCATGAAACAACAGGGTGGGGCGTAGCGGCCGAGAAAAGGTCTCCAAGCTTGTTGCGGGCGAATTATTCATATTCCACACGGATTGACGTAATCCACAGTGGGTTCTTTAACTGCTCAATTAACCACAGGGCGTCTTTTTCAAACACATCGTCCCGCTCCTTTTCCTTGCCCGATTTTGCTGCCATCTGCAACTTGAGTGTGCTGAGGTTCCAATTGGAGCTATACCCTTTCAGGGAGATGACGTTATCCTGTTTTTCCATAAATCGTAAATGAGGGTTCAAGTCGTCCGGCGAAGTGACCTTTTCAGCTGTGACTAGAAATACATTTTCCTCCATTCGTCCGATCATGTTCCGGAATACAGCTTTCTCCGCCTTGCTATGACTTCTTGATGCAGGCCCAAAAGTATCCTCGCATCATTATCCTCTCTATCTAGAAAATATTCCTAGGTATATAGATTGTAGCAGTCCATCGGTAATCGTCAAGAAAGCGCTGGAGCTGTTGCGCAGGGCAAGTTTGGTTTTGAATCTTCTGTGAATGATGCTGAATGTATATGTCATTCATAGGATGAGGTCGACAATGCAAATTGTTGCTCGCAATATGCTGATCGTCGGGACGGTGGCCGTGCTTGTGATCGGACTCGCTGAGTTCGCCAGTCCATTCATTCTCTTTGCCTCTAAAAAGGATCTTGCCATGGCGAGTGAGCACTTATCAGAGAGACGAGACCTCCAACGTGGGCCATCAAATATCGACTGCACCATGACTCGGGGGGTACTGTTGCTGTTTCACCATGAGCCGAGATTGTTATGAATGAAAGGATCTTGGTGGATCAGGCAATGACCGGCTCTTCGGTGGGGCTGGCGATGATACGCTGATCGGCGGCAACGGGGCTGATCAATTCACCGGTGTCAGGGGAAACGACCGCTACCATTTCTTCCGTGCTGACGGGCAAGACTCATTGTCGAGACAGGTCCGCCGATCGGGAACCAAGATTGAATGGCGTTTGAGACGACCATCAATCCATTGGATCTTGGGATCAAGCCATTGAGCAGCGTTCCCAGGATATACAGGTCGTGTCAGCCTCGAGTTGGCAATAGAGGTGAGCGGGATGTGCGGAGCAGCTGGCTGACCTAGTCGCTGGGAGGTTCGAAGTGTCCCGAGGGGCGTTGTTGCCACGGTACTGTCGCCTGCCGGGATTGTTTCACCAAGCTACGGAGACTCATTTCGGCGGCCCGCAGGAGTTTTGGGTCTCCGGCTTGCATGAGCGTCGTCAAGAGGACATAGAGGGATCGATCTGCTCGTGATCCAGCCAAGATACGATCGGTAACCGGATCAGTCTGTGACGTGTCCGGTTGTTCACCGCCTTCATCCGTATCTGTGAACAGGCATTCAAAGGACCGAGGGTCGTCGAACAGCCAAGATGGAGGAATGCCAAGCGCACCGGCGAGCGCTTCCATTGTATTGGCGGTTGGATCTGTTTGTCCTGATTCGATTTGTTCCAGGAGCACCGGGGGAATGCTGGCTGCGTCTGATAATGAAGTGAGAGAGTGATTCTTCGAGAGTCTCCATGCTTGGAGACACGGTCCAATCGACATTGGGCGATGATACACAATGGTGTGCTCAGCTTCAATAAATCCGTCAATATTCTAAGTTTACCTTTATGTATCAATGAGTTAAGAGACATTTTCGATCAGACGTCAAATCGGGTATAATGCGCGCGCGAGACTTACTTGTGGAGTTGAAGGAGGTGGAGATCCATGTTGGGGACGGATATTCGCGGTATCATGGCTGAGGAGGAAGAGGTCCAGCGCGTGCAGGATGCCGGCAAATCTCGCATGACCATGCGGACGAGGCAGCTTCGAGAATCATTGGAAGTCCGAAACCAACGTGCAAGAAACAGCGGGGTGTGGACACCGCTTTCCCAGGCCGAAGTCGCCAGGCGTTGCGGCCGATAATGGACCGGATCGACCAGCG
>CAZNBG010000324.1:0-4118 GCA_964570915.1 uncultured Nitrospira sp.
CGCCCGGATGGCCACCGTCCCGACTTGCTCTGCCATGAGTTCGCCTCCTTATTCTTCTGCCCTTCAGTTGGATGAAGACTCCGCTGCAGTAACTGGAATAAGCTGGCTGGCCTCTATGGCGGGAATGTTCAAATTCCGCCACGGCGAGGTCTGCGTTATCAGTAGTCCCAGCCCTCGTTTTGCATCCCGAACCGATGTGCCTTTAATTTCGTAGACAAAGGCAATGAAGGACCCTCTGGGATCCGCTGCGAGGTCATCCCAGCCGCCGCCACCCCCGCCCGCTCCGGGATCCGGATCCACTGGAGTCCCATCGACCTCGCCCCCGTCACTCCCCCCGGCACTCACATGCACGACATTGTCTTCATCGATGCTGGCGCTGAAACCCATACTGCTGCTGAGGGCCACGGTCGTCCCCAACGGCAGATTCTCGGGATCGAGGCTGGTATTGCCGCTACCCGAATCCGTGGTATTCGGCGGCACGGGGCCAATGATCGTATTGTTGTTGCCCAGATTGCTCAACGTCGTATTGGGCCCCAGCACCAGGTTGTTGTTGCTGCCCAAATTCGTAAGCTGCATGCCGGTGGTGGCTACCAGGGTGGAGTTCGTCATACTGGTCACCAGGGTCGTGGGAAAGGTCGTGGTCTGCACCGTCGAGTTCGGAAGGCCCAGGACATAGCTTCCGTCCCCCTTAATGGTCGCTTGCGTGCCCGGCTGAACTTTCACAATGACGTTATGGACATTGGCCTCAAAACCGTTACCACTGATCGTTAACGTCTTCTTGCCATTGGGATCAATTGATAGCGTCCCTTCCGCTTGAGGACCCGCGAGATTGAACTCAATATAGCCACTATCCAGTCTGGTCGCAGACGCAGTCTGTCCGTCCTGGCCCATAGCCGTCACGACAATGTTTCCCTTCTCATCTCTGGTGGCCGTGATCTGATTGCCCTCCGAATCCGTGTAGGTCTTCCCAGCCGGGTCTCCACCTTCAGCAATGATCTGCTGCGCAAGGGTCTGGATTGAATTCTTAATGCCTTGAATGACCACATCCGTGGTATCGATGGCCGCCATTTTTGTTGCAAACGCCAAGCTAATCATGGAGGCATAGACCGCTTCCTGCGCATTGAGACTGGACCAATTCATTTGGGCCATGGATTGCATCAGCACCAGGTCGGCCTGCAATTTGAGAAGCGCTTCATTGGGCTGGCCGGATGCGCTGTTATAGTCCAGATCATGTATTTTGGCAGCTTGATCCACGGGGCTTGGGGGGGGTAATCCATCGGGGCCGGGAAGTACGGCTGTTGCAACGGCCTTATCTGTTTCTGATAGTTGGCCGTCAATGCGCTGCCCCGCCGACCAGCCTGGCCCACCCCAATACCCGAAGGTGGGCACCCAACTGCTCGGATCGAAGATATTGAAGCCTCGGATCGCCACGGTCCCGGTTGACTCTGCCATGAGTGCGCCTCTTTCTTCTCTCTATACAGTCAGTGAGATGAAGACTCCGCTGTCGTGACTGGAATGAGTTGGCTTGACTGTAGGGAGGGAATATTCAAGTCCCGCCACTCCGAGGTCTGCATCATCAGCAGCCCAAGCCTTCGTTTCGCATCCCGAGCCGACGTGCCCTTAATTTCATAGACGAACGCAATGAACGATCCTCCGGGATGCGCCGCAAGGTCATGCCACCCGCCCCCCCCCCAATCCCCAGGACCATAGCGGACTGGCCATCCCCACTGTTGAATCTCACCTCGTAGATCTTTACGAAACAATGCGATCCCAGGTCGTGCCCCTTTAAAGTACAAATTTCTTGCATTGTCGCTGGATGGAAAACTGGCATACTCCACTTCCGTCAAGATCGGCTCAGGAAGTTTGGTTAGGTTGCGTTGAATTCGATACACAGAACTGCTGTTATATTTTTTGTCGTACGCGGTCATGGACTGCGCATGTGCTCTCGGTCCATACGCCCCTACCAGCAGTTCATCAGGCGAGAGATATTGCAATCGAGCCCGTTCGAAAAACACAAACGGTCCAGCAAAGAGCTGGTCGTACCCTGTTTTGAGATCGGCCTCCCACACATCAAAATTACTGGAGAACGTCTTACTTCCCGGCGGTCGTAACGTTGCACGCCAGTATGCCACACGTGTTTCATCATCGGACATAACGGGCCCTACCTTGTTCCCCTTTGCAAGGGGGACGATTCGGAACCTGGTGCCGTCGACCTTCATGTAGGCGATTTCGGACTGGTCGTGCGCTTGCCGTACAGCGTCCGGACTGATACCAATTTTTGGCACACGGTTCATGATGATCGAATGGCCGTGCGGTGAAAAACTGGCTGACTTATAAACGTAGTCGGTGGGAAGTGCATACCGATATAGACTTTTCGTGGGAAGGTGATAGCGCAACACATAACAGTCACCGGTTGGCTCCACTTTTGGATCATAAATGCATTCGGTGAAGAGGAGTTCTTCCCCATTGGGATGGACGCTGATGTCGCGAAAATCCCTGCCTTTCGTGGGGTCCGTCTCAAGGGGAGACTCCCCTGAATGATTGGGAGCCGTTTGCCCACTTGCTGCGGACCTCATACAGCCTCCTATGGTCATGAGTAGAAATGACACGGCGACAAGGACGGTCAGATCTTGTGCTCGCACAGGTCTCATTCGAACCCTCTCCTTATTCTTGTTCCTATGCCTTTAACCTCGGTTTTCGTGCATCCTGCACACCCATCAACACTTGCTGAATTTGTTGCTGCAGGCGCGCTAGGGCACCGACGTCCATCGCAACACGTGTGACCATGTGGCCCTCAAGGCCTTTTGGGGCAGCCTGGCCGTCCTTCGCAGTTTTTGCAATCGCAGCAAGGAAAGCCGGTTCGATGAAGCCGAAATCCACATAGGCAATACCTTGTGCGATTCCAACATTCGTGTAGTTCGCCGCACGTGGATGCGCGGAGGAGTCAGAGGGTTTCAACCGGACGTTGAGAGCAATGGTCGTGTCTTCCTGCTCGCTCATAGACACACACTCCTTTGCAGTGAATGACACGTATGAACAATATATGTCTTAAGATTTATAATCCGCATGTGTATACCTAAATATAATCATCCAAGTGTAGATGCCACTCGGTGTTCCGTCAAGGCATCACTCCTATAAATCGGCTCCTAGAGCCACTTTTCTTGGATTGAACGAATCTATGAGAGAGGCCCCTTGCGCAGAGGGATGAAGATTTCATCAGGTGAATGCCTCGCGCCCTACTATCCAGGCAAAAGCACTCACATATGATTGCACCCCACTTGCGTCTGTATACACGAGAGTTTGGTGGTAGGCCGTTAGGCCACCTATGTTAACAATGGGCTGGTATACAACTCCGATGGACTCAGTTCCCATGATACCTCCTCAAAGCGAAGTATAGAAAATACTTGCCGAAACCTGATAGATCCGGCCGTACTCGCCAGGAACCTTAGGGCTCAGCGAGACGATCACCTGGACATTATGTGCAATACCCCTATCGAGTGAGTCTATAACTGCACTCACGTCGTACCTATCTGGTCGATCGTTGATGACCGTAAGATCAGGACGTGGTTCAACTACAAAGCCTGCAGACCGCAAAATGTTTTCAGCATCATCGAAAGAACTACCAGAAGGTATATAGTTACGAACGATTTCACTAATATCGTTTCCTTTAAGACCGGGGATTAGCTTTTTATTTTTCTGCAGCTCGTGATAGTTCGCTTCGATTTCAGTACGTAGTCTCTTTCCGATTTGATCAAAACCAGCTTTATTCATTTGGGCAATCTCCTTCTCAAGTGCCATGCCGTTGAGCGGCATCCAAAGAACCATGGTCATACATGCAAAACTCAAAAGCTTCTTTCCAGGCATTGAAAGATCCTGGCTAACGTTCATGTCATTTACCTCCTCAAAAATTCATCGTGCCACTTTGAGGTGTCCGTCAAACTGACTCTGTTATTCTTCACGACACTCACGTTGGTCTACCCTGACATTTGGGTAGACAGCAGTATCATGTTTCTACCTAATTACAAGTCATTGCAGTGCAAGAGGCTTCTCGTCTCGCTGTCAAGAGCACATTCCTATCAATCGGACACTAGAGCTACCCAAAAATGATTCGTACACAA
>CAZNBG010000325.1:0-4109 GCA_964570915.1 uncultured Nitrospira sp.
ATTGCTCTCATCGATCACTCGGCCGGTGAGTAAAACCTGGCCGAAGGCCGCGGGCTCGAGGATAATCAATGCCTCCATCACCAGGACCAGATCTCTTATTTGCCTAACCAGAGCTCTGGCAAAAAACCAATCGGACGGAACCTTCTCCATCGCAGCCATAATCCAAGCTGACTGAGTTACCAAAGGCTCAGACTCTACTAAAACAAAAGATCAGGGAAATCGCCAGATCCAGCGCGACGGCACCCGTGCCACCTACCGGGAGCCATCGACCGGTTGGCGAGATCCAGCCAGTCGACGTTCAGCGTATTGCCGATTCTGATATCCCAATCGAGCTCGTCATGAGGGGATTCGACGACTTATTCCTTTACCTGGTCCGGCTTAGGTAGTAATGAACTGTCGGCGTGATAACAAGTGACAGAATCATTGAGGCAAGAATGCCACCAATCACGGCGATGGCCAGTGGTTGAAGCATTTGCGAACCGGCACCCAGTCCTAGCGCCAAGGGGACCATGCCGGCCATCGTAGCCAGCGCTGTCATTGCGATGGGTCGTAAACGTCGCTCCCCAGCTCGGACCATGCTCTCTTGCGCAGAGATCCCTTCAGCTCTGAGTCGCTGGTCAGCATCCAGAAGCAGGATTCCGTTTTTGGCAACGATGCCAATCACCATGATCAGTCCCATAAATGAGGAGATGTTGAAGGTTGTGCCAGTCAATAACAGGGCCAGGAACACGCCGCAGGTTGAGAGCAGTGCAGCCGAAACGATGGCCAGGGGTGCGGCAAAGCTGCCAAATTCAAAGAGCAGAACGATGAACACAAGCGCTATGGCCAGCACAAGCACAAACACGAGGTCGTGAAACGATCGTTGTTGCTCCTCATAAGCGCCTCCATATTCCACCCGAATGGCACTTGGCAAATGCAACCCTGCCACCGCTTTCTGAACGGCGGCGACGCCGCTTCCCAGATCCAAACCCTCCAAACGACCGGTAACGGTTACGTCACGCTGGAGGTTCTCGCGACGGATCTCAGTCTGTCCTGGCAGCTCCACGACACTCGCCAGAGAACCAAGGGTTGCGGTCCGACCGGTCGAGCTGACAAGTAGCGTGTTACGAATCGTCTCCGTGGATGCGCGTGTTTGTTCGGGCAATCGGATGCGGATGGTGTAGGCGCGGTCATTGATAACCACGGGCGTCGGTGCAGGTTGACCTTGCATGATGGCGCTGGTGTTCAGTTCGATCTCCTGAGGAGTGAATCCGGCTCTCGCTGCCACCGCTGCGTCGACCTGAAATACTGTTGCCGGACCACTGATCGTGTTGTCGATGCCGTTCAGCACGTCCACCACTCCAGGTATCTTCTTGATGGAGTCAGCGACCGGCGGCGCCCATCGCCGCAGCAGGGCGGGGTCCTGAGAAAACAACTTAATGGCAATGGGTTCCGGGGCGCTGGTGAGGTCACCGATCATATCCTGCAATAGCTGAATGAATTCGACCTGGAGCATGGGTTGCTGCAGCGCGATTTTCTCGCGAGCCTCTGCGATAATTTCCTCCACATCGCGCTGACGATCGCGCTTCAGTTTGACCGAGATATCGCCCGTATTGGCCTCGGTCACTGCCGCAAGACCGAGTTGGAGTCCGGTCCGTCGGGAAGTGCTTTCGACTTCAGGTATAGCCCGCAGAATTTGCTCCACAGCGGACACGACCCGGTTCGTTTCATCCAGCGAGGCGCCGGCCGGCATTATATAGTCAATGATGAAGCCCCCTTCATCCATGCTGGGTAGCAGGTCCGAACCGAGGGCCCGGTAGCACAGATAGGATCCCACGATGACCCCAAGGCATACGAACCCAAAGAGCCAGGGATGACCGAGGGTATGACGCAAGACCCCCTCGTAACTCCGCATGAGTCGCTGCGGCACGGCACGGTGTCCGCCGCTTTTGCTTCGGATCAAATAATGACTCAGAGTCGGTGTCCAAGTCAGAGCCAGCGCCAGCGAGGCCAGCAGCGCCATGCCGACCGTGACGGCCAGCGACCGGAAGAAGGTACCCGTGACCCCGGTAACCGAAATGAGCGGCAGGAAGACCACGATGGGTGTCACCGTAGAGCCAACCAGCGGCACCCGTATTTCCCGAATGGCGCTGCGAATTGCCTCGGACCGGCTTTGTCCCGCGTCCCGGTGCATGACGATGTCCTCAACCACCACGATGGCATCATCAATGACGAGGCCCACGGCTGCAGCCAGACCTCCAAGAGTCATCAGATTGAAGCTCTCTCCCAACACCCGCAGTGCGATGAAAGTCAGCGCGACGGTTGCTGGAATCACCAGTCCGGCAACCACCGAGGTTCCCCAGTCACGCAGAAAGACCACCAAAATCAATGACGCCAGCATCAGCCCGACCAAAATCGCATCCCGCACGCTCTTAATGGAATCGTTCACAATTTCGGACTGATCATAAAATGGCCGCAGCTCAACTTCGCGAGGCAGAGATCGTCTGATCTGCTCAATCTCGCGATGCACTTCACTAGCAACCAGCACCGTGTTGCTGTCTGGCTGGCGGTACACATTCAGCAGAACGGCTGGTTTCTGATTGGCAGTAACGATGGTGTAGACGGGCTTCACCGAGGGGAGGACTGAGGCAACGTCTCCGATGTGCAAGGGGACACCCGCAGGGGTAGTTTTCACCGCAATGTTCGATATCTCTGCGGGTGTCCGCGCTTGGCCGCTGACCAGCCCCAACACGAGTTGGTGCCGCTCTTGGATCAGACCCGGGGAATCAATGAGGTTGCTGCGGCCGATCGCATCCAGGATGTTCGGGATCGTGATGGAGGTCGCCAGCAACTTGGCCGGATCGGGCCGGACTTCGAACTCCGGTTCCTGACCTCCCTGCACGATGAGGGTGGAAACGCCGCTCAGGCGATTCAGGCGCGGCTTTATTTCATAAGTGGCCATCTCCCAGAGCTTTGTCTGGGCGACCGTGTCCGAGGTCATGCTGTAGCCCATGATCGGAAAGGCCGCAAAGGTGAGTCGATGTGCCGCCACTTTTGTTGTGGCCGGCAGCTCGGGAATCCGAGCCAGCGCAGCATTCACCCGCTCGAGCGTCTGAAACATGTCGATTTTCCAAGAGAAAAACAAATCGATTTCAGCCGATCCGCGGCTCGTGATGGACCAAACTCTCTCCAACCCCTGGACACTGTTCACAGCCTCTTCTATGGGCCTGGTTATGGAAACCAGCATCTGGTCGATCGGCATGACGCCATTATCTGCGGCGATGACAATGTGGGGAAAGTCAGTTTCTGGAAAAACTGAAACGGGTATTGTAGATGCTAGATAAAGTCCAACAGCCACCAGGGTGATAATGACGAACACGATGGGCTTGGAGTGGCGCGCTGTCCAATGTTGTGCGACGTCTTGATCAATGGCTGGAAAGCCGATGGAAAGGTCACTCATCGGGCGACTGAGCACTCGTTTGCTGCGGGACTGGTGCTTCGACCCGAACCTTCGCACCATCCTGAAGGCCGAGGCCGCCAGTTGTGACGACGTTTTGACCGGGAGCTACTCCGCTGAGGACTTGCACCTTAGTTCCCTCGCGAATTCCGACTTCTATCTTCCGCTCGTGAACGACGGAATCCTTGTCAACCACGAAGACGGAAGATGCACCGTCCGAGCCTGGAAGAAGAGCTCCTAGTGGAATCACTAAAGCTTCAGGCAGGGTCTCAACCACAATCGACACACGAACGGTGATTCCAGGCTTGAATCGCTCTCCCGGCTGTTGCGCTTCGACCCACACCTGAAGGGTCGTGCTGTTCGGATCCAGCGCCGGGCTGACCACAATGACCTTCCCAGGAGTTTCTGGAGATCCCTCTGTCGGCAATACACTTGCCGGATCACCAACCTTCACCAATCCGGCTTGGTTCTGCGGGACATTTGCCCTAGCAATGATTCTGGAGACGTCTATTACTGTCAACAGCGGCACCCCGGTACTGGCCATCTCACCGGGATAAATAGCTCGATCGGCGATGATCCCGCTGATGGGGCTTCGAATTTCAGAATACCCCAGTTGCGCTTCAGCGGCTTGATAATGGCCTCGGGGGGCTTCAAACTGTGCCGTCGCGCTCTT
>CAZNBG010000326.1:0-4105 GCA_964570915.1 uncultured Nitrospira sp.
TCGAATGTTCGGGATGTCACCGCGGCGCTTGACGTCCTGCCGAGTTACCGATATCCGCTTCCTTCTTTCGATGTTCTCATCGCGAATCTGGACCAAGTCGCTGCACGTGTCAAAGCGATTGCAGGCGATTCGCCGGTTGCGCCGCTAAACAGCCTCAAGTTGATCAGCCCCGTCGCGAACCCGGGGAAGGTCATCGGCGCGCCCGTAAATTACCAGAAGCATCTGGACGAGGCGCGGACAGATGTCGGCATTCATCATGGTAAAGAGGTTGCCATCATTCAGCGCGCCGGTGTGTTTCTGAAGGCGACAAGCTCAGTGGTCGGTCCGGGAGAAGGCATCGCCGTACGCATGCTGGACCGACGCACCGACCATGAAGTGGAGTTGGCCTTCGTGGTCGGCAAACGCGCGCACAGAGTATCGAGCAGCGAAGCGATGAGTTACATCGCTGGCTACGCGATCTGCCTGGACATTACAGTCCGTGGATCCGAGGAGCGGAGTTTCCGCAAATCGATCGATACCTACACCGTCCTTGGCCCGTGGCTGGTGACCGCCGACGAAATTCCCGATCCGGGCAATCTGAATCTGCAGATCTCCGTGAATGGGGAAGTGCGTCAGAATTCGAATACGAACAACCTGATCGTGGGAATACCGGACCTGATCCAGTTCGTTTCCAACTTTTACACGCTGTATCCCGGCGACATCGTATCAACGGGAACTCCCGAGGGGGTGAGTCCGATTTCACCCGGAGATGTGATCGTTGCAACGATCGAAAAAATCGGAAACATGGAAGTACGGGTGCGATCTTCATGACGTACGCGATCGAGCCGAACTCACGATTGCAGGCCTTCTACGAAAAGGTCCGCAAACAGGGTTTGTCTCCGCTATGGCAGGCTCAAACCCACGATGCGCCTACCGGCAAAGTACGTCCGTGGCTTTGGCCGTGGGAAACTCTGCGCGCCAATATGGTGGAAGCGTGCGAGATTGTACCGCTTGGCGGCGAGGACGGCGCTGCCCGGCGCGTTCTCACTCTGGCAAATCCGACGGTGGGCGGCGGTCCTTGGCCGACACGTACGTTAACGGCAGCATGCCAGCTTGTTCTGCCTGGTGAAGAGGCGCCAAGCCATCGCCATACGATGGCTGCGCTGCGATTCATCATTGAAGGTACCGGTGGCTATACGATTGTCGATGGCGAACCGCTGTCGATGGAGCCGGGCGACTTCATCCTCACACCCTCCTGGACATGGCATGGACATACGCATGAAGGCATGGGAAAGATGCTATGGCTCGACGTTTTGGATGTCCCGCTGGTGCGGGCTCTGGACTGCCAGTTTTACGAGGAGTATTCCGAACCGCGTTCCCTCCAACGTCCCGAAAAGCCATCGGACGATTCGCTTCGCCGGTATGGTGCCGGGTCGATGCTGCCCACGTGGATGGGCAAACCGAATGTCCCCTACTCTCCGCTGTTCAGCTACAAGTGGGCCAGCACGCGTGAAGCGCTTTACCGGCTGACCGAATTTGAACCGAGTCCGTACGAAGGTTATGCGTTGACGTTTACCAATCCCTTCACAGGCGGTTCGGTGATGCCGACGATTAGTTCTTCCATGCATCTGCTGATGGGTGGTCAGCCGACCAAAGCTCGCCGGTCGCTTGGGAACTATGTTCATCACGTGGTGGAGGGAAGCGGGTATAGCGTCATCGACGGCGAACGCTTCGATTGGAAGCAGGACGATACCTTCTGCGTTCCAACCTGGTGCTGGCAAGAGCACGCTGCCGGCTCGAAGGAGGCAATCCTTTTCACCTGTTCGGATCTTCCGGTTCTTCAAGCATTGTCGTTGTATCGCGAAGAAGCCTACGCAGGCGATGGCCACCAGGCGGTCACTGGTACGTTCACGGGCCAACTGCCGTCCAATTAAATGCTCACCGGAAAGAGTGTCACTGCTCTCAGTTTCAACATCTACTATCGAGAGCTAGGCAGCGGCGCTCCCATTATTCTGTTGCACGGCTTGGGGGGCGATGGTTCCCGATGGAGCCCGAATATCCGTCCGCTATCGGCCGATTTTCGAGTGATTGTTCCCGATCAGATCGGTTTCGGTCAGTCGGATAAACCGCTTGCGAACTATCACAACGGGATGCTTGCGGAATTCCTCGCCGCGTTCATGAGGGCGATTGACGTTCCGAAAGCCTCCATTGTCGGAAGCTCCATGGGAGCATGGGTTGGGATTTATTTTGCCGTGCATTATCCCAGGTTGCTCGACCGCCTCGTTTTGGTCGATGGAGGCAGCTACCGGTCCGCAACAGGGGCAATGGCGCCTAAGGATCCACATCTGCGCCAAATACAGAATGGAGTGACGCTCGAAGAAACGCGAGAGTTCTTCGAGATCATGTACCACAATAAAGATCTCCTGTCGGACAAGATCATCGAGGACGCGCTCGTGATGCGCCTTCGATGCTCTTACACGATCGGCAAAATGCAAGAGGCCTCGGAGAAAGGCCTCGGCAGCGTGAGTGAGGAAGAAGTACGGAACATCAAGGCTCCGACGCTGATCCTCTGGGGGAAGTATGACCGCGTCGTGGATCCGGCAACGGCAGACAAGCTGCATGCGGCGATTCCGGGGTCACAGAAAGTCATCATCGATCACGCTGGGCATTTGCCGCAACTGGAGCAGTACGCCGAGTTCAACAGAATTGTGAGGGAGTTTTTGAGATAGAGCAGTTGATGAGCTCAAATTTTACCCAACCTCATAAGTCAGCTATAATCGCGCGTAAACAAATGAAAAAACTTACAACCTTATCGCTCCTTACGCTCACGGTTCTCCTGAGCGCGAAACTAACGTACGCCCAGAATGAGCCACCGGACCATCCTTCCGTCACCGTTCAAGGCCGTACCTATACGCCCCGCTCGATACTGGCGCGCAACATGGGCTCTCCCGAGGACCAAACGACTGCCTTCCCTCCCCACAAGATCATCGGCAACGTGTACTACGTTGGAACTCGCACGTTGAGCTCGTTCCTTATCGTGACTCCGCAGGGAAACATTCTCATCAACAGTACGTATGAGCGGAATGTCCCCACGATCCAAAAATCCGTGGAGCAGCTTGGCTTCAAATTTTCCGATATCAAGATTCTCCTCGGAACTCATGCGCACGGCGATCACCAGGAGGGCGACGCTCTCGTCAAGCAGTTAACGAAGGCGCAAGTGATGGCGATGGCGGAAGACGTGCCCGCGCTCCGGGACATGAAACCCGGCGGTAAAGAGCATCCGATCGACAAAACGTTGCACGATAAGGACACGGTCACACTGGGCGGGACCACGCTTACGGCCAATCTGACAGCGGGTCATACCCGTGGCTGCACCACCTGGACGATGAAGGCGCAGGAGGGCGGAAAAACCTACAACGTGGTTATCGACTGCAGCCTGCGTCCACCGAACGTGCTGACTCCCGAAATCACTGCAGAGTTCAATCGGTCGTTCAAGGTTGTTCGCTCGTTGCCTTGCGATGTTCAGCTGGGGGATCACCCGGCGCAGTACAACATGCAAGAGAAATACACGAAGATGAAAAATGGCGGCCCGAATCCTTTTATTGACCCCGCCGGGTGCAAGGTGGAACCAGATATCGAAGAAGCTATGTTTAAAGCGATCATTGTGGAACAGCAGAAGGCGGGCCATCCCTAGCTCCGGGAGGATGCAATGTCCACTCGTCGATTCGCGCTGGTTTTCCTATTGACCACGAGCCTATTGGCGGCGCAAACTCCTTCGTCCGAACCACTATTCAAAGCGATTCACAAGGCGGACGCTGCCGCGTTAAGAGTTCTCCTGGATCGTGGATCGAATCCGAATTCTCGCGACGCCGAAGGTGCCCCGGCGCTGATGGCCGCAGCGCTCTATGCGGACATCGAGTCCATGAAGTTGCTGCTCGATCGCGGCGCCGATCCCAATCTTGCAAACACAGTGGGGGCTACACCGCTGATGTGGGCTATTCCCAATCTCGCGAAGGTGAAGCTTCTGGTGGAACATGGCGCCAACGTCAACGCGCGGTCTTCCACGCTCGGGCGCACGCCACTGCTCGTCGCAGCAAGTTATCCCGGAACCGCGGAGATCCTGCGT
>CAZNBG010000327.1:0-4082 GCA_964570915.1 uncultured Nitrospira sp.
ACGTGTAGATGGGGAAGAACTTCCGATCTGTCATGGGAGTGGGCGCACGGAAGACCTTAACCTGTAAGCCGGAAGTTGTCCAAGTGCGGCCTCCTAAATTGTGCGCAAAAATTATTTCGATCAGTCCTGAGAATCGAGAACGATTGACCCACATTCTCGATGACCATGTCCAGCGTAGTTTGTCACGTGGCTAAGCGGTGCCAACCTTAAGCTGGCGGGCCACATTCGGCCCGCCGCGCTTCATCTAAAAGCACTGAGGGTAGCGCGGTACCCTTGGGCATCAGTGGCCCCAATGCCCATAGCGCTTGGATCTTCCTGCGTCCATTCACCGAGAGACGTTTGCCAATGAAGCTCACGCTGGACGGGAAATCTCCTCGCGAGGCTGTGGCCTTAGTCGGCTGGTGTGCTGAAATATGCACTTGGGACAGGTGTAATGGACGAACTGCTTGCCGCCGACCAGCCGCTTCTTCATGAGCACTTTGCACCAGGTGCAAAAGCGATCGGGCAATTCTATCCGGGACATGTCCGAGGAAGATTCCATGGGGACGTATTGTTTCCTGAGTGTCGAGACCTTGTCAACCGACTGACGAGAGACTCTCCGCTAGAGCCGATAGAGCCGAAATTTTCCTCACCTTCACGTGCACGGCTAAAAAATCATGGTATAGTTCACGCATGACAGTGCCTGTCCACTCAACCCTCTTACAGAAAGGGAACAACCCTCTATGAGTACCTCGGCTAGTCCCGAGTCCACGATCTTACCAACCAATGCCCCTGCGGCTGCTGCCCGACCTGTCCAAGACATGGTCGGAAGCGGCAAGGCTTGGGGACTCTGTACGGCAGTTGACCTCCACGATTGCAATCCCGATCTTATCCGTGATGCAGACTATATCAAACGCTACGTCGTTGAGTTGTGTGAACTTATCGGCATGAAGCGCTTCGGCGAATGCCAGGTCGTCGATTTTGGTGAAGGACCTGTGGCCGGGTACTCCATGGTGCAGCTCATCTCCACCTCGTTGATCAGCGGTCATTTCGCCAACGAAACCAATCACGCCTACCTCGACATTTTCAGCTGTAAGGGCTATGATCCTGCGGTTGTCGAGTCCTTTTCGAAGGAGTTCTTCGGCGCCAGCCGCAGTGTCGCGACCGCGACCCTCCGGTACTAAAGGGTTTCAACCGTATGAATATTGCTTCGGGGGTGCAATGGTGCACCCCCGAAGGCTGTCATCACTACTGAGGAACGACGTCTATTCATGAAAGCCCAGACTATTAAAGAAGTGCTCGATGCTCTTCCGTCAAAACTGGACAAGGATGCAGCGGAAGATGTAGATGCCGTGTACCAGTTCGACCTGCAAGGCGCTCAGGGAGGCCAGTATCAGTTGCTGGTACAAAACGGAACGTGTGTTGTGAGGGATGGAACCCACGCGGATCCGCATGTGACCTTGTCGATGGCTGGAGAAGATTGTATCAGGATCCTCAATGGACAGTTGAGCGGTATGGCGATGGCTATGTCCGGACGTTTGCAGATTACAGGAGATATCGGGCTGGCCATGCAGCTGAAATCGTTGTTCCCAAACGCTGTTGAGGGTTAACGAGCGTCACTCCGTGACGGGAACTCCACCGGCCGGAGCTGGCAAGTGATCCCCCGCCTCCACATCAAGTCTTCTTGGGAACCGCTCTTCTAAAATCGCGTACAGCGTTGGGACGAGAAACAGCGTGAGCAGCGTGGAGACGCTCAAGCCTCCGACGACCGCTCGTGCCAGGGGCGCGTTGGTTTCACCGCCGGTTCCGAGGCCAATTGCCATGGGAAGGAGGCCGAAGACCGTGGCCAGTGAAGTCATGAGAATCGGGCGCAGTCTGGTTCGTGCTGCGGTCACGACCGCCCGGTGAAGTGGTTCGCCTCTACGGCGGAGTACATTGGTGTAATCGACCAGCAAGACACCGTTTGAGACGACGATTCCGAACATCATGATGATGCCCATCATCGACGTGGTGGACAGCGTCGTATTCGTCAGGAAGAGGATCAAGATGACACCGGGAAATCCCATGGGCACTGAAAACATGATGATGAAGGGATCGATGAGCGACTTAAATTGTGCGGCCATCACCATGTAGACCAACACGAGCGCCAGGATGATCGCAAACTGCAACCCTTGGAAGGTTTCGCGCTGCTGCTGAATTTGCCCGGCCAGCTTGATGCTGAACCCGGCTGGCAGCTGAAGCTCGGCGAACGCCGACTCGAGATCGTCGGCGATCTCGCCGAGCGGTCGATTGATAGGATTTGCCGTAATGTGGACCACGCGCTGAAAATACTTGCGATCGACTTTCACCGGTCCCGCGTTCAATTTGAGCGACGCCACGTTCTTCAGCAAGACCGGTGCACCGAGTGTGGTCGTGAGTAGAATATTCTCCAGATCGGTGAGATTCTTTCTATGTTCCTCGGCAAGCCACGCGCTGATGAAATACTCGTTGCCATTTTGCGGGTCTGTGTAAATGATCGGGTCGGTTTGGCCGTTTCCGTTCAATGAAAACAGCACGGCGTTGGCGACGTCGGCTTCGGTGATACCGAGTAAGGCCGCTTTCTCTCGATCGACGGTGACGTTGACCTCCGGGTAGTTTTCTTCTCGGCTCGGCTCGATATCAGCGAGGCCTGGAATTCGTTCCATGATTTCCTTGACGCGAGCGATGACGTCTCTCGCGTTGTCGAAGTCATATCCGTAGATTTCCACGTCCACGGCCTTTTGCGAGCCGAAGCTGGTGATGCGTTTGACAAGGCCACCGGGATCGAAATACATCGAGACACCGGGGAAGAGCTTGACGATCTTGGGACGCACATCGTTCATGATCTCGACCTGATTTCTAGTCCGCTTCGCCGGCTCGGCGAGATACACTTGTATCGAAGAGGTGTGGGGGCCCGTATTGGGATTGAAGAGGGACGAGCGGCCTTGCGACAAGATACCCGTGCTGGAGACAATCGTCTCCAGTTCGGTGGCGGGAATGTTCGCGCGAAGGACGCGCTCCACTTCGGAGACCTGTTGCTCCGTCTTTTCAACTCGCTGGCCGACGGGAGCCCGGAGGACGATACGAAATTGACTCTCATCGGACACCGGTAGGAATTCCGTTCCGATCATGGGAACCAAGCTGAGCGATCCGACGAAGATCAGCACGACCGCGACGATGAAGATGCGGCGATGTCCCAGTACCCACCGTAACGAGTCTTCGTAACTTCTATCGAGGGACTCATACCGGTTACGGCTCCACTCCATCAGGCTGACAAACCACCCTGGCATCGACCGCCAGGCCTCTTGTTCAGGTTTGAGGAATTTGTAGCAGAGCGCCGGCGTGACTGTGCGGGACACCAAAAAAGACGTGAAGAGGGCAATGGCGATCGTGACGGTCAAAGGAATCAGTAGCAGACGCGCGACGCCGACGACAAAAAACATCGGGAGGAAGACCACCACCGTCGTGACGGTGGAGGCAAAGATCGGCATCGCCACCTCCCGAGCAGCATCCAGAATACCCGTCCACCGATGGGGATTGGCATTGAGATGGCGTTGGATATTTTCCAGTTCCACGATGGAATCATCGACCAGGCGGCCGATACCCAGTGCGAGTCCCCCGAGCGTGAAGACATTGAGGGTCTGTCCTGTGAAATAGAGGACGATAAACGTCACGAGCATGGACAGTGGGATGGCCACCGACACGATCAGGGTACTGGTGAGGTTGCGCAGGAAGATGAGGATCACTGCCGCGGCCAACAACGAGCCGTGGAAGGCCTGTTCAACAAGATTGTTGATGGATTGCCGAATGTAGAGGGATTGATCGAACGAAATGCCAAGCTTCACTCCTTCGGGAATGCCAAACATCTTGGGAAGCGCGGCGCGGAGGGCGTCCACGACTCCGACCGTATTGGCGATCGGTTGCTTGTTCACTCGAAGAAAGACCGATTTGGCTCCATCGGCATGCACGATGTTCGTTTGAATGTCGGATGAGTCCGTCACGGTCCCTACATCGCGCACGCGAACCGGGTTGCCCAGCGGATTGACTTTCACGATGACGTCTTGGATCGGCTCGACCGTCCGAAA
>CAZNBG010000328.1:0-2857 GCA_964570915.1 uncultured Nitrospira sp.
TCACCGGCATCACCAGCGGGGGTGAACGAGGATTGCTCGGGCTGGCCTTTGACCCACACTACAATGCCAACGGCCGGTTCTACATCCATTATACGGATGCCAACGGCGCGATCACGATCGCTCGGTTTCTGGTATCAGCAACGAATGCCAACCTCGCCAACCCGGCTTCGCAGGTCATCTTAGTTTCCATTCCACATCCGACCTTTGCCAACCATAACGGAGGCATGTTGGCATTCGGACCCGATGGTTGTCTGTATGACGGAGTCGGCGATGGAGGAGGTTCGGGGGATCAGAGCAATAACGCGCAGAATATCGGGAACCGCCTGGGAAAACTTCTCAGGATTGATCCGACCACCGGAGCAGCGTGCACGAGTGGAATACTCAATCCTTTTGTCCTCAGCGGCGGTGATCAGTTGGTCTGGAGCTATGGACTCCGTAATCCTTGGCGCTTTTCCTTTGACGGAGACGATCTGTATCTCGGAGACGTCGGCCAAGATACACGGGAAGAGGTCGATGTGTCACAAGGGCCCAATGCAGGACGAGGGTTGAATTACGGATGGCGGCTCATGGAAGGATTCATCTGTTTTAATCCGAGCGCCAACTGTAATAACGGTGGGCTCACCTTGCCGATTCTTGACTATACCCACGACAACGGAGCCTGCGCCATCACCGGCGGCTACGTCTATCGCGGCCGAGCCGCGCCTGCAATCCAGGGCAGCTATTTCTACGCCGATTTCTGTGCCGGCTTTGTCCGCAGCTTTCGATTCAACAATGGTTCAGCTGTTGAGCGAACAGAATGGCCGCAGCTCGCTGCTTCTTCGATCACCAGCTTTGGCCAGGACGGCTCAGGAGAACTCTATATTCTGACCCAGGGAGGGAATGTGTTTCGGATTGTTCCGAACTAGACCGTCGTCCAGTCGTGATGTCGCGCTGTCAGTCTTCTTGGGGCCGGTTTACGACTGCTGTCTACTTTGCTATAGTTCTCCGGCAGGACATTTATGGGATTCGAACCAAGCTACATTATTATCGACGGCCAGACCTTCTCCAAAGCAAAACTCGCGCTGGATAATCACGTCTACAAGAACTGCCAGATTGATGACTGCGATCTGTACTATAGCGGCGGGCAATATGAGCTCCTCGACACCCACATCACCAACTCCCGTCTGATTCTGAACCATCCCGCCAAGGGTATTTATAATGCCTTGCAGATTTTCAAGATGAAGTCTCCTGGTTCCCGTATCCTCTTCGAGTGATTGTTTTCTTCATGCCCTACACCTACGACTACACCAATGCCGCCACCGGCAACGAATGCGCGTCCGCGCGCTACTGGCGCTTTGCCAAAATGACGCTGACCCGCTGGACGAGGACGAAGACCTTCGTCTTCGATGGGCGATCATACCCCTACCTCTATCACTTCTGTAACAAGACTTGGAAAAATGAGCGTGGCGTTGAAATCCCAATCTTCCGGGAGGTCCTTCTTCGTCATCAGACCGCGCGCATTCTGGAGATCGGCAACGTCCTCTCGCACTATTTCCCGATTCACCACACCGTAGTCGATAAGTATGAAGTCGCGTCTGCCGTCATCAACAAGGACATTGTCGACTTTGCTCCAACGGAGCGCTACGACCTCATCCTGAGCATCTCGACCCTGGAACATGTCGGATGGGATGAGGAGCCACGTGAGCCGGACAAGATGCTGCGCGCCATCGAACACATACGAAACCGATGCCTCGCCCCCGGTGGACAGATCGTGGCGAGCCTGCCGGTTGGCTACAACGAGTTTTTTGACGGGCTACTCCGGGACGGCTCCAGCCCCTTTTCCAGACAGCACTTTCTCAAGCGAGTCTCAAAGCGGAACTACTGGGTGGAGTCGGATTGGGATAGCTGCAAGCAGGCCACCTACGGACGATTCGTCGCCAACGCTATCGTGATTGGAACCATCCAGGGATGAGCCCCCGCTCAGGCAGTCAGGTTAGTCCTTATAATGGGTCTCGTCGCCGTCATTAAATGGGGTGCCGAAGAGATAGCAGAAAGGATGGTCTTGCACTGGAAACAGAAAACGTTCTACCGATACCGCTCTCGTTTCTCATGTTGCATGGATTACTTGCCAACGGGAACGTTCTCCGTTCGTTTCACAATCTCAATCGGTTGAAACACCGGATCTTGTGATCCATACGACGACTCGGCTTCGACACGCTGGAGGAAAGGGGTGGGGCCAACCAGCGGGGCATACGTCAACCCAACTTCAACATCGAACGTCCGCGTGTCTTTCGGCGTCGGAAACATGAATAGTTCCTCTTTGGTTTCTTCGGGTTTCAAGACCGTGTCTTCGGCCACTTTCGCCGCTTCAAAGTCAAAGATTGTCTTCAGTCCTTGAGCATCCACATACGTACGACCATAGACACGCTTATCCGTAAACACCGTTTTGAGGTTTTTCCCTTTGACGTCCAGATTCAAGACCACCGCAGCCCAGGCAGGATGGGTGGCAGGCAGATTGTGCGGCACCAGGCTTTGGACCTTGACCATGACGGTCGTTTTGTCGCCGTCGACCTTTGTCTGCACGTCTAACTTCGCAGCCGCTTGCCGAAGCTTGCCGACACGACCTGGGAAGCTATGATTGGCAATCTTGCGCTTCTTTTCTCCATTGGCTGACTCCCCTACTTGTTGCGGCATATGGCAACTCTGACATTCTTTGCCGGACTTTATTGCCCGGCTTTGATCCCAATTCCCGAGCAAGTCGTTGGACTGCCCCAAATTCACAGCCGACGGCACGGATTGATGGCAGTTCAGACACAGAACTGATTTCTGAAACAGACTCAGTTCCACGGATTGATGGGCCAAGTTTTGGACGAAATCC
>CAZNBG010000328.1:2867-4065 GCA_964570915.1 uncultured Nitrospira sp.
AAATCCGGGTATGGACCATAGAGTGTCTTGCCACCAATCTCATACTTCGGTTCCGGAGGATGCTTGGCTCGGTCCACATGCTTGATCAGATGACACTGGCTGCATGCGACGCCGTCCAAGGTCGGATCACCCGCCTTCGCTTGATCGACAAACAGTTGTACATGATCCGCAAATTCTCGGATGTGCGGCGCATGACACTTGAAGCACAGCGTCTTATCCTTTCCACCGGCTGAGTTCAAATACACATCGAGTGACGCGCGGAATGCCGGGGAATGGATGGACTTCGACAGAGGCGAGGTTTCCCACTCTTCATAGACCCGCTCGTGACATCGTTTGCATTTGTTGGAATGTGGGAAGGTCTTCTCGATCAACGGCTGACTGGTCGCAGTCTGGGCCAGGGCAGACGTGATCGCGCCATCGGATAACACAGCGGCACTGATCGTTACGACAGCCATGCATCGAATCAGAATGTTCGCAGAATGTTCAAAAAGGCCGTCCAGCGAGGCCGCAGCGAGCAAAGAGGCGAGGCGTACGCTTCGGTACGTTGGGTCTCTAAGCGACGCGAGAACGACGCTGGAGGACTTTTTCAACATTCTGCTAGGAGAGTGATTTGACACGATATGTCAGAAAGCGCCGTTGCGTATACTCCTGAATGATCTTCCGCGCCTCCTCCCGTTCGGCGTCCGCTTGGAGAGTAGCCAAATACTTTTCCTGTAAGGACGGCTCGGGCTTAGGAATCAGTGCGTAGGTCAGTATGGCCTCGATTGACGAGGCGGTGGTCCCGGCGGGGAGCGTGAGCGCAAAGGGAACTTTCCTTGTGTGGCCGCCCTTGATGAAGGGATCAGGGATCGGACCCCGAAGAATCCCTTCATAAGGCAAGCCAAACTGTTTGGTCTCTTCCACGAGCGTGTTCCCCTTCACATCTTTCACCGTGATAGTCAGAAAGAACTGTTTCAGGACCGGATCGCCATCAGGAAAACTGTGCGGGAGACTGCCGACTTTGACAATGCCGGTTCCTTCCACCACCATACCGGCCTTCGTCGCCTCAATATCTATGCGAGGCATCCACTCTGCCTGTAAATTTCGGTTCTTCAACATCGTCCCAGCGACCACAACCCCACGAAACCAGTGGCGTCCGATGGCTCTCATCATCGCCCCGCGTCTTGAGGTGGAGCTCCCGGTCGAGGACTCCATGTGG
>CAZNBG010000329.1:0-4063 GCA_964570915.1 uncultured Nitrospira sp.
GAGAACGAAGTCCGGATTGATCGTGGGCATGGGGGAGACGATTGACGAGGTGCGGGAAGTCATGCGCGACCTCCGAACAGTCGGCTGCGACATCATCACCATCGGTCAATATCTCCAGCCGACGCGGGACCACCTGCCAGTTGCCAGGTTCTATGATCCTTCTGAATTCATCGCATTAAAAGAGGAAGGGTTTGCGATGGGTTTCAGCCATGTCGAATCAGGTCCGTTGGTTAGGAGTTCCTATCACGCGGAACAGCAAATCGAACCCGCATCATAAGGAAGATCGATCTCGAAGGCTCTCCGCTTGATCAGCGGATCCTCGCGCTTTGTTCTGTCTTCATTTCAGATAGCCAATTCTTTAGTTTACAGAAGGCAACAGGTCTGTTTGTATTGCTGAGTACGATCTGAAGGGCTATTTCCGCTCACAGTCTGACCGGCTTGTAATTAGAACAAGCTCATGAAGGAATCTTCATGATCTCTTCATGACTCATTCATGTGAAGGAATTAAAACAAAAGTGTGGGTTCACACAATTCACTTCACCAGAGGAGGGATGTCATGAAGGTAACGAGTTTTATGCTGACAGCTGGATTTTTGTCGATGATGGCCGCAACGGTCTTGGCCGACACCTCTAGCAACCTCACTACCGACACGCGACGAGTCGACGTCATCGATACCTACAAGGAGCTGGTCACGCAATTGGACAGCAACAAAGGCGGAGGCCATGAGGCGCGCGTGGATGTCATCGGAAGCATCGAGTCCAAAGGGCCGGTGTATCCTTACATTGCGCCGATGAACCGCTAAGACCTGCTGATACTACTGAGGAGGATATGGCTATGTCCTCCTCAGATTTCTTCCACATCGCACATCCTCGTCTGTCCGGTCGTTAAGAAGCGTGCTTCCATCCTGAAAGTACACACCGTTGCGCGACCAGGGGGGTGAATCGGGCAATGTCTTGTGAGATTTCGATCATGAACCGGTCGGCGAGGGAGTGATTCTCAAAACACTCGTAGACGTCGTCGAGAAAACCGCCACGAAGCAGCGGGTGATAGAGAAATTCACGGCCGGGAACAGTCGTGATTTCAAGCGGATACTCAAGTGCCTCGATGTGTTCAAAGTCGAGTTCCTCTAGCCATCGTCGCCCCTCTTGTGCCGAAGGCCGTTCCTTTAGGTACATCTGAAAACGCTCTCGCTCCCCTGTCAGCCCGTCCTGGATCATCGCCTGATCCACTCGCTGCCACAGTGAATCGAATGTCCCGTAAGATGGAAAGGTCAGGACGAGCTGGCCTCCTGGTGTGAGATGCTTCACCAGCCCCTGCACTACCGTCAACCGATTCGGGCGAAAGAACATGACGGAAAGGTTTCCCGTGATGCGGTCAAATGTCGGCAGATCGGAGGACAAGGACCGCATATCCATGCACTCGAACCGCAGCCACGGCAAATGCGATCCCTGAATAGCTCTTGCACGTGCGACTTGACCGGCACTCGCATCGATGGCCACCACTTCTCCGGTTGCGCCGACCTGCTCAGCCAGATAAAAGGCGGGAATGCCATGACCACAGGCAATATCGAGAATACGTATTCCCTGGCGGAGATCCAAATGGCGCAGCAACGATTCCGCAAAGGGTGTGGACCAATAGTCGTGGTTTGGAAGAGGCCATCGAAGAACGGGCGTGTTCATTTTAGATGACGGAGGGAGTCAGACTTCTCTTGGCGAATGTCAGAGCACAATTCTCGAAAAAGGAGCGCCTCCTACACCGAGGAGCCGCATTCGGAACGTTACCGATCAATGGCTTTTCAGAGCGTTCCCAACTAACGCTCGCGCTTCTTCCTGAATCCGTTTCAAATGCTTTCTTCCCTTGAAACTCTCGGCGTAAAGCTTGTACACGTCCTCCGTGCCGGAGGGCCGGGCGGCGAACCAGCCGGTCTTGGTGACGACTTTCAGGCCACCGATTGCTGCATTGTTGCCTGGGGCTGTGGTCAACATAGTCACGATTCGGTCCCCTGCCAGTTCAGTCGCATTCACTTGATCGGGCGAGAGTCTGGATAGAATGGTCTTCTGCTCAGGTGTGGCAGGGGCATCGATGCGTTCGTAGACCGGCTCGCCCAGTTCTCCGGTGAGGTCCCGATATAACTCGGATGGATCTCGTCCAGTCTTGGCCATCATCTCAGCAGCGAGCAGATCCATAATGATGCCGTCTTTGTCGGTGGACCAGACCGTGCCGTCGCGACGGAGAAACGACGCGCCGGCACTCTCCTCGCCACCGAAGCCGAGTGACCCATCGAGTAGGCCGTTCACAAACCACTTGAAGCCCACAGGCACTTCAACCAGTTTCCGCTGAAGTTTGGCCGCGACGCGGTCAATCAAGCTACTGCTGACCAAGGTTTTGCCGATACCGGCATCAGAATGCCAGCCGGGACGATTGGCAAAGAGGTACGCAATGGATACGGCGAGATAGTGGTTGGGATTCATCAAACCGGAGCGAGTGACGATGCCATGCCGGTCGTTATCAGCGTCATTTCCAAACGCCACGTCGAAGCCATCTTTTAGAGCGATGAGATTGGCCATCGCATACGGCGATGAACAGTCCATGCGGATCTTGCCGTCCCAGTCCAGCGGCATGAATCGAAATGTTGGATCAACCACTGGATTGACGATCTCGATGCTCAGTCCGTATCGCTCTACCAGTGGTTGCCAATAGGCCACACCAGAGCCTCCTAGGGGATCGATTCCAAGCTTCAATCTAGCGGATTTAATGACACCAAGGTCAAGCACGTTGATCAGATCGCCAAGATACGCGCCAATGTAATCGTATCGATGAGTTGTCGATGCTTGCCGTGCCTGTACGATCGATATGCGCTTCGTGCCATGGAGCTTTTCGCGTAGCAAGGCATTCGCCCGGTCTTCGATCCACGTGGTCACCTGCGTATCGGCGGGTCCTCCATGCGGGGGGTTGTACTTGATCCCGCCGTCTTCCGGTGGATTATGCGACGGAGTGATAACGATACCGTCTGCCAAGCCTGAAGACCGGCTGCGGTTATAGGTGAGGATCGCATGTGAGATCACGGGAGTCGGTGTGAATCCGTTATTCCCGTCGACCATGACCTCAACGCCATTCGCCGCGAGGACCTCAAGCGCGGTGATCATGGCAGGCTCCGATAGTGCGTGCGTATCTTTCCCCAAATAGAGTGGGCCGGTCGTATGCTGTGCCGTCCGGTATTCGCAGACCGCTTGAGTGATCGCCGCGATATGATCATCATTAAAGCTTTTCTTGAGGGATGACCCTCGATGCCCTGACGTGCCAAATGAAACACGTTGTTCACGAAAGGATAGATCCGGCTTCTCAGTCGAATACGCAGACAACAACGTACTTACGTCCACAAGGGTCGACGCCGGTGCTGGTTGTCCTGCAAGAGGATGAGTTTTCATAGGAAAGGTGTAGTTCTAATACCTGTTCGCTGTCAACTCTGGAGAGTCAAGTGGGGAGCAAAGAGGATGCGATGTGATGTGGGATATTAGGATGGTGGTGTCGTCAGCGTCCTCCTGACGTCTTCCTCATACAGACTAATGAAGACGATACCACATGAGTTATGTTGAGAAACCCTTTGTAGAACGCTGACTTGATAGATTTCAATCAATCGATCCGGTAAGATGCCAGGAAGGATGCTTACGTACTCTGAGGGGGTGGTGTGTCCCGTCTTCGGCTTGCCTTTGTGATCATACTTTTCCTCGTGGTGTTGGTCGGACTCTTTCTTGCGTTCTCCAGGGAACTGACCGGCGAAGACTATCTTAAGGATTTTGTCCTCGAGCAACTCGAAGAGAGCCTGGGCCGGAAAATCGACGTTCATCGCGTCAAGTTTGTCCTCTTCCCTCGCGTTCGTGTGGAACTCTCCGATGTCAGCATTCATGACCCTCAATCGGATCAGGCGGTATTGACGGCTAAGCGGGTCAATCTCGTGCTGCGTCTCTGGCCACTTCTCAAAAAGCAAATTGTTGGAAAACGATTGTTGATCGAGGAACCGACCCCTACCCTTTGGAGGGCCGAACATGGGCCCTGGAAAGGC
>CAZNBG010000330.1:0-4044 GCA_964570915.1 uncultured Nitrospira sp.
GGGCCGACGGGAAGAATTACTGTTAAACATGGGGCCACAGCATCCGAGCACGCACGGCGTGGTGCGGGTGGTGCTGGAATTGGACGGAGAGCGGATCGTTAAAGCGACGCCGGACCTCGGGTATCTTCATCGGGGAGTTGAAAAACTGGCGGAAGGCCTCGCCTACATGCAGATCATTCCGCATACCGATCGGCTCGACTATGTCTGCGCGATGGCAAACAACTACGCTTATGTGCGCGCCGTTGAAAAACTGCTCGGCATCACCGTGCCGGAGCGAGCCGAGTATATCCGCACCATCGTCGCGGAGATGCAGCGTATTCTTGGACATCTGTTCTGGCTTGGCGCGCAAGCTCTGGATATCGGAGCGATGACGATCTTCTTTTGGACGTTTCGCGAGCGGGAAACTCTGCTTGACATGTTTGAAAAGCTCTGTGGAGCCAGGCTGACCTTGAATTATTATCGGATCGGCGGGGTGGACAGCGACTTCACTCCGGAGTTGGTGGGCCATCTCAAAACATTCTTGGAAACGTTCCCGCAAAAAGTCAACGAGTACGACTCCCTCCTCGCAGGCAACCGGATTTGGCTGGGACGGACGAAACATATCGCCGTGATATCCGGAGAGGATGCTATCAATTTCGGCCTCACCGGTCCGGCGTTGCGGGGATCAGGTGTGTCCTATGACGTCC
Organism: uncultured Nitrospira sp.; assembly: GCA_964570915.1. Classification (GTDB taxonomy): domain Bacteria; phylum Nitrospirota; class Nitrospiria; order Nitrospirales; family Nitrospiraceae; genus Nitrospira_D. Next base: position 687 of record CAZNBG010000330.1, read on the forward strand.
GAAAACTCGAACCCTACGGGATGTACCATAAGGTGGACTGGGAAGTACCGGTCGGAAAGAATGGCGACACATACGACCGCTATTGGATTCGCGTCGAAGAGATGCGTCAGAGCGCCCGAATCATTTCGCAATGCCTCGACCAGATGCCGCCCGGGCCGATTATCGCCGATATGCCGCAATACATTCCGCCGCCGAAACAGCAAGTCATGCGCGACATGGAGAGTTTGATTCACCATTTCATCATCTTCACGCAAGGGTTCAAACCGCCGAAGGGAGAGACCTATTGTGCAACCGAGGCCCCGAAGGGTGAGTTGGGATTTTTCATCATCAGCGACGGGAGCCCCCGTCCCTACCGGCTGAAAATTCGCTCTCCCTCTTTCATCCATATGGGCGCCTTCGATCATATGGCACGCGGCTACTTGATCTCCGACATCATCACGATTTTCGGCACCTATGATGTGGTCATGGGAGAGTGCGATCGATGAAGCGAGACAGCTATGAAGCTCCCGTGTGCGCTGCCGGCCTACGGTCGGAATCGGCGGAGGAAGCGTGCTGAAGGACAAATACGGAAAGGAAATCGAGGATATTCTGAGCCGCTATCCGGTCAAGCGCTCCGCCTTGATTCCGCTGCTCTATGTAGCCCAACGCGACCAAGGCTATGTGACCGAGTCGGCCATGAAGGAAATCGCGCAGATTCTGAAACTGACGCCCCCGCAGGTCTACGAGACGATCACGTTTTACACGATGTTCAATCTGAAGCCGGTGGGCAAATACCACCTGCAAGTGTGCAAGTCCCTGATGTGCGCCCTCGTCGGGTCGGATACCGTGATCGAATGGATCAAAACCAAGCTGGGGATCGCTCCAGGCGAATCGACGGCCGATGGACTGTTTAGCCTCAGCCTGGTGGAATGTTTAGCGGCTTGCGGGACCGGCCCAATGATGCAGATTAATGAAGACTATTACGAGCGACTGACCGAAGAAAAGCTGGACCGGATTTTCTCCGATCTTCGCTCGACGGGGACCAGTTCGCTTAAGAGCGGCCCGTTCATGTGGCCGGAACCGGCCCGATAGGAGCAGATGGCTCATGGCCTATAGCGTATGCACGGAAGGGGAACGGAGATTTTCTCACGATCGGCCCTATGCCATCAGCCATACGCTCTTCGAGTAATGCCCATGCCACAACACGAGCTCATTCTTCTGAAAAATATGATGCAATCCGGCTATACAGGGTCGCTGGCGGACTATGAAAAAACGGGCGGCTATCAAGCCTTGCGCAAGTCGCTTGGCAAGATCGCCCCGACGGATATCACCGCTATGGTCCGAAAATCCGGGCTGCGCGGTCGGGGTGGTGCGGGCTTTCCGACTGGCGTGAAATGGGGGTTTCTGCCGAAAGATTATCAAGGTCCCCGTTACCTTTGCTGCAATGCCGACGAGAGCGAGCCCGGTACGTTTAAGGACCGTCAACTCATGGAACGAGACCCTCACCAGGTCTTGGAAGGCATCGTATTGGCCTGTTATGCCATCGGCGCGGAAACCGGCTACATTTACATTCGCGGCGAAATGGTCCTGGCTTCGAAAATTCTTGAACATGCGATCGACGAAGCGCGGGCCGCGGGCTACATCGGGAAGAATATTCTCGGCACGGGCATCAATGCGGACGTGTGGGTGCATCGGGGAGCCGGGGCGTACATTTGCGGAGAAGAAACCGCTCTTCTGGAATCGCTAGAGGGCAAACGCGGCCTTCCTCGAATCAAGCCGCCGTTTCCAGCAACGCATGGGCTTTACAACAAACCGACCGTGGTCAATAACGTCGAGACGTTGGCGAACCTCCCACACATTCTTACCCGTGGCCCAGAATGGTTTGCAGCGATCGGCTCTCCCCCGAAGAGCACCGGCACCAGAGTGTTCTGTGTGAGCGGACATGTGAAACGCCCCGGCAATTATGAAGTTCCGATGGGGGTGACGATCCGAGAATTGGTGTACGAACATGCCGGAGGCATGCGTTCGGACAAGCCGATCAAAGCCCTCATCCCCGGCGGGGCTTCGGCGCCCTTTTTGACTCCGGCTCATCTCGACGTGAAGCTGGATTTTGAATCAGTCGCGGCAGCAGGCTCCATGCTGGGATCCGGCGGTGTGACGGTGCTGGAAGAAGGCACCAGCATGGTCTGGTCGGCACTCCGGCTGATGGAATTTTTCTACCATGAGTCCTGCGGGAAATGTAGTCCGTGCCGGGAAGGCAGTTCGTGGCTCGTCCAGACCCTGCGTAGGATTCTGGCGAAACGGGGCCGGATGGAAGATCTTGAAACCTTATTGGATCTATGCAAAAACATCGCAGGCCGTACCGTCTGTGCCTTTGGCGACGCGGAGGTCGCTCCGATCCAGAGCACGCTGAAACACTGGCGGCAGGAATATGTCGAGCTCATCAACGAAGCGGAAACGGCGAATCTCATTAGACCCGAACCGGTCGGACGACAGTGAGCGCCTCTCAGATGATCATCGGACCTGATAGGTAACCATGCCTGAGACCACGACACCGATGGTGCGTATGACGATCGATGGGATGACGGTCAACGTCCCAAAAGGGACCCTGGTGATCGAAGCGGCCCGTCGTGTCGGCGTCATGATTCCGCATTTCTGCTATCACCCGAAGCTCAAACCGGATGCCAATTGCCGCATGTGCCTGGTCGAAATCGAAAAAATGCCCAAACTCCAAACGGCCTGCAGTACTCCGGTTGACGAAGGGATGAGCGTGCGCACTGCTACGACTGTGGTCAACGATGCGCATCGATCAGTGCTCGAGTTCATCCTTGCCAATCATCCGCTCGATTGTCCGGTTTGCGATCAAGGAGGGAAGTGCGACCTCCAGGATTTTTCCCACGAATATACGGCAACCAGCCGATTCGTCGAAACCAAGCGCATCTTCCAAAAGGACTATTTCAGTCCGCTTATCGAGACACAGATGAATCGTTGCGTGCAGTGTCTCCGCTGCGTCCGATATTGTGATGAAGTGATGGACGTCAAAGCCCTGGCGCCGGTTGGTCGCGGCACGATGACCGAAATCAAATCCTTCGGTCCGCATCCGCTGAATTGCGAGTTCTGCGGCGGCTGCGTGCAGATTTGCCCGGTCGGAGCGATTACCAGCCGGCTGTCCATGTATGAATATCGGCCATGGATGCTGAAACGAGCCGAGAGCATCTGCGGATACTGTGGAGATGGCTGTCAGATTACCGTCCAGACGAAGGGCCAAGAATTGGTAGAAGTAAACTCGGCGCAAGGAGCGGGACCCAACAATGGGGAACTGTGCGCCCGGGGAATTTTCGGATTCCATGCAACAAGCCTACCGGATCGCCTGACCACC
>CAZNBG010000331.1:0-4030 GCA_964570915.1 uncultured Nitrospira sp.
ACGAACTCGCAAGCATCATCGAAGCCGAGTTCCGCATCGCCCGGGCACCGGGAAACATTTTCCTTGCCAGCCAATCGTAGGGCGGGCGGTAACCGAGCTCGAAGCTAAGCGCATCGGCAACCGGCATCGCGTTACCATTCGTGCGCCGGCGTAACTGTCCGGGTTGGAGGCGATATCGCTGTCTGAAGAGCGCGTTGAGACGCCGCAGGCTCCCAAATCCACTCGCGAATGCGACTTCGGTGACTGACAAACCGGTATCAGTTAACAACCGCTTGGCGAGAAGCAGGCGCTGTGTCTGAGCAAACTCGACGGGCGAGACGCCGAACTCGGCGCCAAACACCCGTCGCAAATGCCGGTCGGTAATGCCGAGGCTCGATGCGATGCCTCCAAATCCGCCGGAGTCGAGCGCACGATCCTCGATCAGGTTTGCCGCGGCCTGTGCCACGCGTGTGGTCGCATCCACGCTCGCATTGCCCGGTGCGAGTTCGGGACGACAGCGCAGACAAGGCCGGTAGCCGTCTCTCTCAGCTGCAGCGGCACTCGGATAGAATCGACAGTTCTCAGGCCTGGGCGGTTTCACCGGACAGACCGGCCGGCAATAGATACGCGTGGATGAGACAGCGACGAAAAATCGTCCGTCGAAACGCGCATCGCGCGCCAGCAGCGCGCGATAGCAGGTGACAGCATCAAGCATCATGGGTGTCATTATAGCTGCGGCGGGTAACACCCCGCTCGCCATTTTCGGACATGACGATCTGAGTGGGCCACCAGGTCAGAACCGGGCAGCAGCGGGTGTCATTGGGGATGCATGAAGGTCTTCGGTGAGAGACTGGGAGGGGGGTTGTTTTTTCTGTCTTAGGCGTTACAATATCGCCGCGTCGTCGATGCGAATCCCATCATCCACCATTACTTTATAGAGAGGCATACCGTGAGTCTGCGAACTATTCTCCGGCTCGTTGTTGCAATAGGTGTCTATGGTACGATCGGCCAAGCCTGGGCATACGACACCAGTCCTTATGCCCCCGGCAGCCTAGACCCGTGTACTCAAGTGTATTTTTCTGCTTTCACTCCCTCCCCATTTTCGGCGGAGAAGAACAATGTAGAGGTGGCGCCAAAATCAGAATTTTCATTTCTTGCATCCAAAACCACCAACTGGCCAAGCATCACCGTGAAGATCAAGGACGAAAAGGTCCCGGTAACTGTCACCACGATCACTAATGGGTATCTGGTCAAGGGTAAACTACCCGACACCGTGAAAGGCAGCTACATCCGGGTCGAAATTTTCGCCAAAGGACCCAACGATTGTGACAAAGCCGATGGCTGGCTGTTGAAAGTAGGCAAGTAGCTGTGAACGAGACGACCTGGGCAGGGAGTTTCCCGCCCAGGTCGTTATCCCGGCACCAACCTCTCCCCTCAAGGCTCTTCTTCCTCGACAGATTCAATCGACTCCTGCAGCGCTGCGACAAACTCCGCCGGCCGATCCAGTGCGCGCTGGGTCAATTGGAATTCGCTGATCAATACCCCGTCCTTGTCGACCACGAGCAAACGATAGCCCTCTTTCACAACAGCGCCTCTATTTCTCCGATGCCTCGAGAACAGACGAGCCTTGACTTGTCTCACAGACTGGAAATCCGCGCAAGTCTCGGCCGCGGCAATCCCGCCCCTGCCATGGGTCATCATGTACGTTCACTGCACGACAGACGGGGAACGCGGGCGGAATGGAATGGATTAGAACGGAAAACGGATGCCGAGTTGGAGTTCATTCGGAATCATCTGTCCGGCCATGCCCTTCATTCCGGTATCGGTGGAGTTGGAGGAAGCTGATGGAGCAGACAACGCGGTATTGAGCGAGCGATCAATGTCGGTGGCATAGCCACCCCCGAACCCTGCGCCGACATAAGGCAGGAGTGTCGTCCCTCCCACCGAAAGCTTCCTCGACACAGTCGGAAGAGTCCGCAGAACTAACGTGCCATCCACGGGCATGAACGCCGATGGTCCCTGTGCTTTTGCAGGCTCTGCCGTAGCAATAAGAGGCGCGGGGGCCGTCACGTTGTACGTTGCAGACCCAATCGCGGTCCTTCCATCTCCAACTGTCCCCGCTTGGGAGACGGGCATACTCATGCCTACACCGATCATAGTGACTATCCCCAGAGACCATGTCATGGTGCGAAGCCGAGGCATACCCTTCACCATACAACCTGTCCAGCGATGATTCAAGCGGTCCACCGACTCGCAGACCGATGCCGCCGGATTGAATAGCCTCAGCTCGTCCTGACAGGGCTTCAAACAATCTGCAATTTTCTTGGCGAGTAGTCGACGTCAGGATATCGTAAGCACCGACGAGAGACACTTCTTAAGATCGTCTATGAAATCCTATGACATGCTGGTGGTCGGAAGCGGACCAGCCGGCCAAAAAGCAGCTATCCAAGCAGCGAAGCTGTCCAAGCGGGTTGCCCTCATCGAGAAATCGTCGCAACTGGGCGGCACATCCCTCAATACTGGCACCTTGCCCAGTAAGACCCTCAAAGACACGATCGAATACATACATGGCTTGGTACGGCGAGGCTTGCCCCAGCTGGGCGCGGAACTGACCAGACGGCTGACGTTGCCCGACCTCATGGCGCGCAAAGATCAGGTCATCGAAACCGAAATCGCGGTGGTCACCGATCAATTGCAACGCAACGGCATCGAGATCATCGAGGGCACCGCCGGTTTTGTCGATCCCCATACGTTGAGCGTGACTCGCTCGGATCGACCAGTTGAGTATGTCCGCGCACCCGTCATCGTCCTGACCACTGGATCACGGCCACGCCGCCCTTCCGAAATTCCCTTCGACGACGTGACGATCTGTGACTCCGACACGTTTCTCCACACGACAAAGCATCCCGGCAGCATCATCGTGATCGGAGGCGGTGTCATCGGGACCGAATATGCATCGATGCTGGGCGCCTTTGGCATCAAGGTCACCCTCTTCGACCGGCGAACGCATCTGTTGCGGTTCCTAGACCAGGAAATCGCGAGCGCGCTCGACTCCCAGATGCAGCACAACGGTGTCTCGATCCGACTCGGACAAGAACAGTTGGAAATCGCCGTCAATGAAACCGGACGTCCGGAAGTTCAACTTCACAACGGTGAAACGGTGACGGGCGATATGCTGCTCTACACCATGGGGCGGGTCGGCAATACGGAAGCCTTAAACCTCGCCGCGATCGGCCTCGTCACCGATCGGCAGGGACAACTCCAAGTCAACGCCCATTATCAGACAGCTATTCCGCATATTTACGCGGCGGGCGATGTCATTGGTTTTCCAGCCCTCGCCGCGACTGCGATGGAACAAGGCCGCCTTGCCACCTGTCACGCTCTTCAAGTATCCGACGAGCATGAAATAAAAGTGATTCCATACGGCATCTACAGTATTCCCGAAGTCTCAATGGTGGGAAAGACCGAAGAGGAACTCATCACCGCGGGCATCCCTCACGCCACAGGGAGAGCCTTTTTCCGAGAAATGGCGCGAGGCCATATCAGCGGCGAGCTCCACGGTCTCTTGAAAGTGGTCTTTCACCGCGATACACATTCGCTTCTGGGCGTTCATATCATTGGCCAGGGAGCCACTGAATTGATTCATATCGGACAATCCGTCTTGACCTATGAAGGCACCGTCGAGTATTTCGTCCGCAATGTCTTCAATTACCCCACGATGGCCGAGTGCTATCGCACCGCCGCCCTCGACGGTCTGAATCGGCTATACCACCATCCTCACGCACAATAAGCCGGCATTAGGCCATCGTGCCCGCCGCATCCTTTGCCATCCGGTCACCGACAGGAACCAGACCTGTCGGCTTTGCAATAACTATTGTGTGCACTCCTTCAAACACACTATAATGAGAAAATATTGTCTCTCGTCATGACCTACGTGGAGCCGTAGTCATGAACCACATCTCGGCGATCATCTCGTCATCTTCAGGCAATCCACAATATCTATCCCCTACCGGCGACCTCCGTCTGGAGGTGAGCCGCCACAGGAGGTACG
>CAZNBG010000332.1:0-4004 GCA_964570915.1 uncultured Nitrospira sp.
GTCGAAATCGACAAACGCAACCAAGAACCTTTTTCCGGTGCGGTAAGCCAGATTGGCGTGGTGTTCCGCGAGAGCCAGAAACCCTCTCCGGTTATTGAATCCTGTCAGATCATCGATCAGAGCGAGACTCAGAACTCCCAATTGCACCCGATGCCGCTCCATTGCGTAGCGGAGCGCGCGCCAAAGTAGTCTCCCGTCTATTTGCCCTTTGACCAGGTAATCCTGTGCGCCCTGTTGCAGCGCTAGGCTCCCGAAGGACTCGTCGCTTAGCGCGGTCAGCACGACAACGGGTACCCCGGGGGCTGCGTTGTGAATGCGGCTCACCGTTTCCAATCCCTGAGAATCAGGTAGCTCCAGATCAGAAAGGACTACATCAGGCATGTTCTTCGCAAGCGACTCACGGTCTTGCGCCAGCGTTACTTGGCGAAGAACGAGAAAGGAGTCGTGATTGAATCACGACTCCACATGTTCCGTCGTGTGGCCAATGATATCGCCTTCGCCGAACCACGAGCACGCCATCGCTCGTTCGCTCGCCAATTTTATGACCTGATGGCTTCGCTCGCATTCCTTCCGAATTCACCCACCTTGATGAATGCCGGGCGGCCGCTTCAGCAGCTCTCAGCTTGCTTTGTCTTACCGGTGGACGATTCCCTGGAATCTATCTTCGATGCGGTCAAGCATCAGGCACTCATTCATCAGTCTGGGGGAGGAACCGGATTCTCCTTCCAGCCATATACGCCCTCACGCCGACCGGGTGGCGACCACCAGCGGGCTCGCATCAGGGCCTGTCTCCTTCATGCGCGTGTTTAACATGTCCACCGACGTCATCAAGCAAGGAGGCACCAGGCGGGGCGCCAACATGGGCATCCTAAGGATCGACCACCCCGACATTCTGGACTTCATCACGTTGAAGCAGCAGCCGAGTGAAATGACGAACTTCAATCTCTCGGTGGGTCTCACCGATCGATTCATGCGGGCGGTGCACCGTGACCGATCTTATACCTTGATCAATCCGCGGACTGCGAAACCGGTTCGACGTCTCCCCGCCCGGCAGGTTTTCGACCAACTCACAGAGGCAGCCTGGCGATCCGGCGAACCAGGCGTCCTGTTCCTCGATACCATCAACCGGGCGAATCCCACGCCTCATCTCGGCATGATCGAAGCCACCAACCCTTGCGGTGAACAACCGCTGCTCGCCTATGAATCCTGCACCCTCGGATCGATCAATGTCGCGCGCTTCCTCACCGCACAGCGCGGCAGAGTCGCCATCGACTATGAGCGGCTGGCAGCGATCATTCCGCTGACAGTTCGATTCCTCGACAACGTACTCGATCGGACCCTGTTCCCACTCACCTCAATTGAACGTCATACCCGACAGACCAGAAAGATCGGTCTTGGAATCATGGGCTTCGCCGATGTGTTGATTCGGCTCGGCATTCCATACGATACCGACGAAGCCTTGCACATCGCCGATCAGTTGATGGGATTTATCCGACTCCATGCCCACGAGGCGTCACACCGACTCGCACAGGAACGGGGAACGTTCCCGGCGTACAACGGCAGTCAGCTCGAAGCCAAGGGATCCCGGCTGCGCAACGCCACCGTCACGACGATTGCCCCCACCGGTACCATCAGTATTCTGGCCAATTGCTCTGCCGGAATCGAGCCATTGTATGGCATCAGTGTCGTTCACACCATCATGGAAGATATTCGCCTTGAACGTCTCCATCCCGAATTCCTCAGACAGGCCAAAGCCAGAGGACTTCCTCTCGCCAAATTGCGTCAGGAGATCAGCCGTCACGAATCGATTCAACATCTCTCGCAGATTCCTGGCGACCTTCGTCGGCTGTTTGTGACCGCCCACGATATTGCGCCCGATCACCATGTTAGAATGCAAGCGGTCTTCCAACGGCACAGTGACAGCGGCGTGTCGAAAACGATCAACATGCCTCCCACTGCAACCACGAAGGAGGTGGCGGCCGCTTTTCTGCTAGCCCACGAGCTTGGGTGCAAAGGATTGACCGTGTATCGATCCGGCAGCCGAGAACGACAAGTCTTGTCTTGCTCTCACGTGCAATCCTGCTGAGGCGGCAACCGTCCCCGGAGTGGCTCTGCTGAATATTCGCACAAAATTGACAGCCTATAGGCTTGGTGATAAGTACTTTTTCAGATGCTACGATGCTGTCCGCTAGAGGGAGGTGCTCGATGTTTGCTATTGCTGGAGGCTCAACGTTGGCCGGCAGTCCTCTGACCTGGAGCCTATTCTTCGCTCGTCAACCGGAGCCGGATTTGGAATTCACTGAAGAGGAACTGGAGCAGACCACCACGATTCGATCCTCATCACCCATGAAACCGCCCAAGCAATCGAGTGGGCGTCCCTTGTTGTGGGTTCTCTTATTGGTGCTCATTGGCGGTTGCGTCTACGTCGCGATGGAACCGGAGATGGTCATGGATTACATCAACCCACTCCTCGGCGAATCACCGGCGCCTGAACCGCAGCCGCCTGTCGCTCGAAAGCCGGCGCCCGTTGCTCCTGCCGCTCAACCGAAGGCTATTACTCCAACTCCGCCTCCTGCCGAAGCGCCGGCCGCGGCACCGCAGGCGGCCATCCCGACACCAGCCCCCGTTCCCGCACCGCCTTCTGCTCCATCGATGCCGACCGCTTCGGCTCCCGTACAGGCAACGCCGGCGCCTGTCGTCCCAGCCAGTACTTCGCCGTCTCCGTTGTTCAGTGAAGGGCAACGGGTTATGGTCTTGCCGAATCCCAGCGCTCCCGGTGAGAAAGTCGTTCTTCACCAGGATGCGGAGGGCACCAAACCAGGACCGGCTGTTCCGCCAAGAACCGTGCTCACGATTCTTGACGGCGATCTGCAGGGTGACGGATGGGTGTACTCCGTTCGCAGTGATTTCGGCACCAAGGGTTGGCTGGCCGAGAAGCAGCTGAAATTGAAACCCTGATCGTCGGGCTGCGCCACACACGTCTTGCACAGAGGGTAGTGATTGCATGACCGCCCTCTGTGCTATAATCCCTCCGTTCACACCTCCATCATGCAGGTGATCCAGCTCAATTCTCAGGACCCCATGCGCGCCGTGATCTTTGATTTCGACGGTGTTATCGCCGACACCGAGCCTCTGCACTTCGAAGGGTTGCGCCGGACCCTTGCGGATATCCAGATCACCCTGACCGAGAAAGATTATTATGCCGACTATCTCGGCTTCGACGATCGCGGGTGTATTCTGGAGGCACTACGGGTCAATCAACGCCCGATCTCGACCATGCTTGTCTATGATCTGATGGCCCAAAAAGCTGCAGCGTATCTCGCTTCGATCAAAGACCATCTTGTGATTTTCCCTGGTGTCAGCGCGTTTGTCGAGGAAGCCGCGGCCGCGTATCCCATTGCCATCGCCTCGGGGGCATTGCGCGGCGAGATCGAGTTGGTGCTGGAGCAGATCGGCATCCGCAAATCGTTTCGTCACATTACCAGCGCTGAAGACGTGACGAATGGCAAACCAGATCCTCAACCATTTCTGCATGCGCTGGCCGGATTGAACCAACATCATTCGGCTGCTCCAATAACACCGGCCTCCTGCTTGGTCATAGAAGATTCCCGCCCCGGCATCCGGGCGGCGAAATCGGCGGGAATGAAGGTCCTGGCCGTCACCAATACACACACCGTGCAAGACCTGCACGAGGCCGATGCGATCAGCCATAGTTTGAGCGAGACGCGCCTTACGGACTTGCGAACCCGCTTGTGGCCAACATAACTTCCACACCATCATGAGAATCTGCTCACTTGTCCCCGGTGCTACAGAAGTGATCGCCGCCCTCGGTTTGGCCGACCAGCTCGTCGGTATCAGTCATGAGTGTGACTTTCCTCACTCGATTCGAGGTGTTCCGGTGATGATCGATCCGCTGGTCGAGGCGCACCGGACAACGAGTCAGAGCATCGATCAGCGAGTCAAGGAACTGGTGGCCGCAGGACGCCCTCTCTACCGACTGAACA